>JABIPD010000052.1 GCA_018698735.1 Candidatus Jacksonbacteria bacterium
AGAGACGAAGACTTAAAACAGCTCTTTGAGCAAATTGGCGAAATTGAATCTGCAACAGTTGTTATGGATAAATTTCAGCCAGACAGAAGCCGAGGATTCGGATTTGTCGAAATGGCAAACGATGACGACGCTCAAAAAGCAGTCGATCAGCTTAATGGTTCTGATCTTGAAGGACGAGCAATCGTTGTAAACGAAGCTCGACCTAGAGAAGAAAGATAAGCTCTCGATACTACAGACTTCTAAAAGACCCGCCTTTATGGCGGGTCTTTATATTGCATAAAAAAATAGGAAAAGAAAAACCCCGCCGCGTATGTACTAGTTGTTGACAGCCAATACGAGGCTATCATAGTACTCCTTACGGAGGGGGTTAGAGGACGACTCTCATTTTCGAAACGCACTGCATCGCGAACGGTTAGCACATCGTAGTCCGCCTATCTCGAGGTCCAAGTCTCAGGGTCCACCATCCCGGCTCCTCAGCCGAAGACAATAGGTACCCCTGTTTTGGAAGGGTTCTCGCCCAACCACGACGACCAGCACACATGAGCACACCATGTTCTTCGAGGAACATTTCAAATGCGCCATGCATTGCGTGATGCGTTCCAGGGTGGTTCGGAATGAAAGAGGCATGCATCACCAGATGTTGTGGAAATTCATGCTCTCTGAGGAGGTAGACAGCTCCGACGATGGGGCTATCTTCCTGGTGTCTGAAAAGCCTCCAATCTACCCCTCGTTCGAGGGCATGATCAGAAAACTTTTCAGCAATGCTCGCACCCGGCACTTTTGGCATTGCGCCGGGCTTGTTGCCGACTTTGGCCGCAGTCTGGTCCAAAAGCGACTTCAGTTGTGTTAGACCCACTGGTGACAGAGGCAGGCCTGCACTCATCACTAAGGTCATTTCGAGATCAGGTGCACCAGCCATTGGTGGCACATGCCTCTCCATGATGTACTCCTATGTGATGGGAGCTGCTGACATGTTACACACATCAGCTTCTCAGGGCGAACCTTATTCGCCGTGAGAAGAAATATGTGAGAACACAACTCTAAAAAGAGCCCCTTCACCTTCCTTGCTTTCTACACTTACTATACCTTTATGTTTTTCTACTACCCACTTTACTATAGACAACCCAAGCCCAACACCGCCCTTACCTCTGTCTCGCGATTGGTCTACTTGATAAAATCTTTCAAAAATAAATAGTTTTTTTTCTTCTGGAATTCCTGCTCCAAAATCTTGAACTTCTAAAACAACTGCTTCGCCTACCTTAAACATCCTTACAATAATTTCCTTATTATTCTTACTGTATTTTATTGCATTCGTCAAGAGATTCGTTAAAAGCCTATCAAACAAATCTATATTTGTATACATTTCAATTTTTTCAAATTCTACTACAACTGTCAAGTTTTTTTTCTTAGTAAGAGAGGCGAGGCGACGAATAACATCAAGTGCTATTTCTGTAACGTTTATATTTTTTTCAAATGGAAAAAGAGTATCTTCCGACACAGGAAGAGCAACAAGAGAAAGATCTGAGATAAGCCGTTCAATTCGATCTACTTCCTGGGCTATGCTCCCAAGCTCACTTGGGATATACTCATTATTATCTTGAATGTTTTCCAGAACAAGATTAATAATAGTAAGAGGGGTTCTTAACTCATGAGAAACATCTGCAAGCAGCTGTTCCTTTAAAGAAAGTGTTTCTTGTAATTTTTCCGTCCTCTCCTTAACTTTATCTTCAAGTTCCTTATTTAAGGATAAAATTTTCCTCTCATATTTCCTAGCAGCTGTGATATCTCGAGCAACCCCTTGCATTCCAACGACTCTATTTTTATCTATAATAGGAACCGCACTTATATCCACAAAAAATATATCTCCACTTTTTGACACAACTTCAACTTGGTATCTTGTAGAGCTACTACTTTCTTGGTTAACACGTTTTTCAAACTCTTCTGTAGCGAGATTTCGATAGTCGCCTCGAATGAGCCCAAGTTCGCCAGCTGTCTTACCAACGAGTTCTTTTTCTGAATATCCAAGTGTACGAAGAAATTTTTGGTTCACTGATGTAAATTTTCCGTCTAAATCTACGGTATAAATCCAATCATCTGCGTTTTCAAATATATGTTGATACAAAGACCCTGCAAGTATTTCGCCTAGCATCTTTCTTACAAAAAAAATATAATACGATTTCCCGTCTTCCCATCTAAATTTCGTAGCCTCATACTTTACTGAAATAACTTCTCCATCGTTTCTCTTAAAATCTGACTCTGTTTTAAAATATGCACCTTCTTTTATTAGTCCTTTTAATTTCGCCCATTTCTCTAATCGATATTTTATAAAGTCTGTTAACGGTTTTCCAACTACCTCCAAATGCGAAAACCCTAAAACATCTTCCACCTTCTCGTTTGCAAATTTTACGGTATCGTCTTCGGCTCGAATAACAAAACACGCCACAGGAGCATGGCGTACTATTTCCTCAAACAAATTCACTTCTTTCTTTAGCTCGCGCTTGCGAATCATAGCTAACGAAATTCCTGGATAATAGTATCTAAATCACGTTCACCTTTTTTATACGCATGAGATTGTTCAACAAGTGTCTTTTCCTCGATCTGAGGGAATGAATATTCATACACCGGTCTTTCTTTTTCATAAAAAACACCAATCGGCAACTTCCCTTCATGCTCGAGAGCCTTGTTAAAAGCAGCTTGTTTATCCGAAGCATCATGCCCGGCCTCTTCTAAATTATACACTCGCTCGCGGAAGTATTGATACGTATTTACTTTATTAAAGGTCACGCATGGCTGGAAGACATCTATAAACGCCATCCCTCTAAACTGGATACCATTAATAATTTGCTGTGTCAACCCAGGAATGTCTCCAGAAAACCCTCGCGCAACATAACTCCCACCAGCTGCAATAGCAAGTGCGAGCGGATTTATTGGCTCATCTATTACGCCAGTTGGATTTGTTTTAGATTTTGCATGCAAATCCGAGGTTGGAGATGTCTGGCCAGTAGTTAAACCATACACTTGGTTGTTATGAACAATATACGTGATATTTGGGTTTGCTCGCAACGTGTGAATAAAATGATTCCCACCTTCGCCATAGCCGTCTCCATCGCCGCCTATTACAACAACCGGCATGTCATGATTCGCCATTCGCAAACCCATCGCAGTTGGTAAGGTTCTTCCGTGCAATGCATGTACACCATAGGCATTCACAAAATTACACATATTACCCGAACACCCAATTCCAAACACCATCATTACTTGATGGGGTTGATAGCCTAATTTCACCAACGCCTGGCGCAAAGCAAGCCAAATAGAAAAATCTCCACAGCCTGGACACCAGGTCGGTTTAAGATCTGTAGCAAAATCATTAATTGTAGTCTTTTGCTCCGACATACCTATCTATTTTAATACATTATTTACTTCTCTCATAATTTCCTCCGGCGTAAATGGCCTGCCATCCGACTTTCCTATAAGGTGATCTGCTTTTTCACCTGTCATCTCTCGAATTAATCCAGCACACTGTGCGGTAACGTTATTTTCCACCACAATAGTAGTTTTAGAAGTTTGCATTATTTTAGCAACATATTCGGATGGGAAAGGTGACACATAGACTAAATGAAGCACATTCGCCTTTATTCCCGTTTTCATAAGCAGCGCCAAGGAATCTAAAGCCGGGCCCTTCACACTTCCCCAACAAATAAGGGTAACCTCTGCACTTAATGGGCCATATACTCGAGGTACTGGAAGAGCCTGCTTTACATGCTCGAGTTTTCTTAAACGCTTATTATTTTGTTGATTCCTAGTGCTCGATTCTTCTCTGGAATATCCAAATTCATCGTGTTCGTCGCTATTAGCTAAAAACACCCCGCCTTCTTTTCCTGGAAGAGGGCGAGAAGATATTCCGTCTTCAGTATCTAAATAACGCTTAAATCTTTCTGGGCCATTAAGCTCGTGGTCGGTTGCCCATTTTCCTCTATCGATCGTTACTTTTTCGTTATCGAATTCCGGAGTCATTGCGATACTTTCAGACAAAAACTTATCAGATAATATAATAACAGGAAGTTGATACTGATCTGCCAAATTAAAAGCATTCGCTGTTTCGTAAAAACATTCTTCCGGATCGCCAGGTGCCAGCACAACCCGAGGAAATTCCCCTTGCGAGGCATGTAAAACAAATCTTAAATCATCTTGCCCGCCCCATGTTGGCAAACCAGTCGAAGGCCCAGGTCGCTGAGATTCTAGTACCACCAAGGGCGTTTCTACTATACCTGCCATACCAAGAGCTTCTACCATTAAACTAAACCCGCCGCCACTCGTGCCAGTCATTGCACGAACGCCACCCAAAGATGCTCCTATTGCTGTATTAATGGCAGCAATCTCGTCTTCTGTTTGTCGAACAACCACCCCATGTTGTGGTCCGTATGCTGCCATAAAATCAAGCACCGAAGATGCAGGTGTCATTGGATACGCGCCATAATAATCTATTCCCGCTGCGAGTGCGCCAAGCGATAATGCCTCGTTTCCAGTTAACAACAACGAAGGCTCAGATTCTCGGCCAACAAGAGAATATTCATATTCTTTGTCCCAATGGTTTCTTACATATTCAAATCCAGCCTTTGCTGCTTTTTGATTCAAAGCAACCACTTTTTCTCCTTTTCGAGAAAATATTTTCTCTATCACCGCATTCAAAACAGCTTCATCTACCTTCACCAATGCACAACTCGCTCCAAGTGCTACGGTATTTTTCATTAAATCCATCTCAGCTGCTTCTATTGCAAGTCTTTTTATTGGAACAGAAAAAAAAGAAACAAATGAAACATTATACTCTGCTTCATCTATTTCGAATTGTTCGCCATCGTATAAAATAATTCCACCTGGTGACATTTCAGAAATATGCAAATCGATGGTTTCTTTATTTAAAGCAACCAATAATTCAACCCGCTCGGTAGTAGATTTAATCGGCTGTTCGTCTGCAAACACATGATACGTGTTATGCCCCCCACGAATTAACGAAGGATATTCGGTATAACCATATACATTCAACCCTAAATGATGACACAATCGTGCCCACATTTCGCCAGTAACCTTTATTCCAGATCCGGCTTCGCCTCCTATTTTCCACGCAAGTGAGTTTGTGGCCATACATTCTAACGAATCAATTCTATTTTACTGGAAGTGCCTCAACTATTTTCTTCCACCAATCCTTCTTTCGAATAATAAGCACCAACACAATAATTACTACCAATCCTATCGCAAGAGCAAGTCCTTTCATTGAAAACTGATACTCTAATAATTTATCGCCAAAAAAATTCCATAAAAATGCTGCAGGAATCATCCCTATTAAACTTGCAAGAGCAAATTTGGAATATTTCATCCTCCCAAAGCCAGCAAAGTAGCTAAAAAAATCAAACGACGGATTTGGAAGAAGCCTTAAAGCTACTATCCCCCAAAATTCTATACTCTCTGGCACTCTTTTTTCGAGGTTTTCGAATTTATCAAGGGAATACACTTTTTTAAATAATGGCTTTCCAAAATACCTCCCAATCCAGAAGTTAATTGAATTCCCAAGTGTAAATCCAATCAACCCGTATAACATCCCTGCTTGCCAGCTAAATAAATTCGCGCCAATAAGCATAAACGGAGCAGCAGGAGTGGGCGCAAAAATAATTGGCAACAAGAGTATTCCTATATACACGATCGGCCCCCATACTCCCAACTCTTTCACAAACAATTCGATTCTATCAAACGGAATACCTATCTTGTTTCCCCATACCGATACCACAACGACGAATACAACAATTATGATGGTTGTAAGATTCTGTCTTAGCTTATGAGACATATCAGTATACTAGTATATCACACCATATTTAGCGAGCTAGTCCGATTGCACGGTCTGTTTTACTATCTCCCAATATCGAGGATCTTCATATTTTTCTTTTACCATCCACCACCACTCAACTCCCCAAAAATGAATCTCGGAAAAGCCCGTTCGCTGTGCAACCTCTATTGCCTCTCCAAAAACCGCTGGTGTTAAAATCCTATCATCTCCATTTTCTTGATACACATCTGGGCCCCATGGTTCGGCTTGTAATTCCGAGATTATAACATCGTCCACCAAGTTTCTTATATACTGAGCTTTTCTGCGATAAAATTTCCCAGAAAGCGGATATTGAGTATAGCCAATAAATGGATTATACACTGTTCTGTACA
>JABIPD010000082.1 GCA_018698735.1 Candidatus Jacksonbacteria bacterium
AACAATAAATGTTTGTTTTTTTGTCATAGCTTTAGTTTTCGTCTGCTGTAGTTACGTCGCAAATATTCCAAGGTGTGTCTCCAAAGATTGGCATTGCATCTTTTCCTTTAAAGTCTGCTCCCGTGAGTGCTCCAATTGTTACATTTACAATCGTCCATGCCAGCATAACTATTATAGCACCTATAACGGCATTCTTCATGGTGCCTGTTCCTTTGGAAATTTTATCTGAGTTTCCCTGTGAAAGAAGGAGCGTTATGCCACCTACAACAAACATAATAAGAAGAACTACTCCTAAGGCTCCTATTAACAGATCTATAATATTTGCTACAAGTTGTATAATATCGCACGGTTGACAGCTGCCATCTGTAATAGCGCATAGAGGAATAAGCGGGTCGTCGTCGCTTGAGACGAGTCCTCTTGCCTCTGTGACAAAAGGGAATGCTAAAAATAGAATACTCGAGAAGGTAATAGTTGTAATTTGTAGAATTTTTTTCATATACGTTGGTACAAGAGGCATAACACCTCCCCCTGCTTCGCAGGACCCTCCTCTAGGAGGGAGCTATGCATGGATCTCTTCTAGCTTGCCCCGTCCGTAGCCTGCTTGGTGAAGTGACTGGGGTGATCCGAAGGATCGGGGTGTGTTGGGGCTATTTCAATGTGTCTTGAATGGTTCGGCCGGCATTTGTAAGAGCTGCGCTAGCCGTCTCGGTTCCATCTAAGGTAATGGTAATAGCATTTTTTAATGCCTCTTCTGCGACTTGGGCGTTGCTTCCTTTGTACCAGCTTTCGGCTACAAGCAAACTATCGGCAAAGGGTTTTAAGTCTAAATCTGCTTGCTGGTCTCGGATAAGAGCTCGCAATGCGGTAGGGCGTTTGGTTGCCTCTAAATATTTTATTGCTTGGTCTTGTTTTACGGAGAACAAAATAAAGTCCCATACTAAACTAGGGTAGTCAGTTTTTTTTGAGGCTACTTCTATCCAGTAGTTTGCTATATTTGCTGGAATAATTTCTGTTTCTGTTATTTGTGGAGCAGCAACAACCCCCATATTAATGCGAGGGTTTTTTTGTTGGATTTGCGGAATATGATACGAGTAGCCAAGCATCATAGCTACTTTACCTTGAGCAAAGGCAGTAACAGCATCTGCTTGGGTTTCGTTCCATGTATAGACTGTTTTGTTTTCGTTTGCGAAATCTGTGTAATAGAGGAGGGCATTTACTGCTAGGTTATCTTCTCCGCTCCGAGTTGAGCCAGAAAAACCTACTCTGCCGTTTTCGTTTACAATGTTTACACCGCTTTGCAGCATTAACAAGGAAAGCACATCTGCAGATCTCGAGACATTATCTGCGGTTCCTAATGCTATCCCGCTTTGCAAAAGATCTCCTTGTGCGGTAAGAACAGTAAGTTTTGGAACCATTGTTTGAATTTCGCTCCAGGTGCGGGGTGGCTCTGGGATTCCAGCACGAGCCAAAAGATCTCTGTTATAAAACAGCGCTAATGTGTCTACAAATAATGGCAGCCCGTATACTTGGTCGTCTTTTACAACATCTTTTAGAACTGTCGGGACAAAACTGTCTTTTAGTACTCTTGTGCTTGGGGTTGTTCGAGAAGAATTTTTGATAATAACATCTTTCCCGCTTAGGACAGCGGTAGGAATGTTCGTAAGCTGTGGTGGCATTGGGGCAAGTTTGCTTTGGTACATGCCAACCCAGGTGTTAGGGATAGAAAAAATATCGGGGCCGCGGTCTTCTGCAAAACCTTCCAGTAATTCGCGTTCGTATTCTTCTATACGAAGTTTTTTATAAGAAATATTAACCGAAGGATGAAGCGCCTGATACGCTTGTATAATTGGGTCTATGGTGGAGGAGTCGTCGAATACGCGCCAATAACTTAAGCTTGCACGTTTTGGAGTAATCCCAGTGTCTTTTGTGCAGCCGGCACCAATAAAAACAAGTGCTACAAGAGCAATAAAGAGTGGGCTTAATTTTTTTAATGCGACAAGCATGGGGAGAGGAAGGAAATTCCAAAATTTGAAATCACAATTTTTCACTAGGGGTTTCGGGTCATTCGGATGTATTCGTACATTCGGATCGCTACTTTTTTTCTTGGATGAACTTTTTAAATTCGCCGTTAAGCTCGTTGTGGGTAAGTCCGAATTCTACGGTTGCTTTAAGGAATCCTAATTTACTGCCGCAGTCGTATCGAGTGCCTTGGAATTGATAGCCGTAGATAGGAGTATTTTTTACTACCAACTTTAGAGCGTCTATTAATCTTATTTCACCGTCGTCGCTTGGCGTGGCTTCTTTAAGAGCCGAAAGCACTTCTGGTGTAATAATATATTTCCCGATAATAGCCAAATTAGAAGGCGCTTTATCTTGGTCTGGTTTTTCTACTAACTCTTCTATCTGTTGAACCCTATCTTCTTTTTGGGTTCCTTTTATAATACCATATTTTGAGACATCGCTCTCTGGAACCTCTTCGATTGCTATTACAGGGCTTTCGTATTTTTCGTATGCGTTCATGAGCTGTTTTAAACACGGTTCTTTTTCGTTCGCAACAATGTCGTCTCCAAACAAAACCGCAACAGGTTCGTCGCCAACTAAATGTGCTGCCTGCAAAATTGCATGTCCATCACCTAATGGCTCGCTTTGGCGGACGTAGGTAAAGGTTGCGAGTTTTGAAATATTTTGCACTTCTTTTAATGCATCTGTTTTACCTTTTGCTTTTAGTCGATACTCGAGTTCGAAGTTTCTGTCGAAGTGGTCCTCTACTGCGCGTTTGTTGTCGCTGGTAACAAGAATAATATCGGTGATACCCGATTCTACTGCCTCTTCTACTATATATTGAATAACCGGTTTATCTACAACCGGAAGCATTTCTTTTGGTTGAGCCTTTGTTGCAGGCAAAAACCTGGTTCCAAAGCCTGCTACAGGGATGATTGCTTTACGAATTTTCATAAGAGTAGTCTCGAATATACAAATGTGCGCAAATATACAAACGAGAGCCATTTCATTCATTTTTTCGCATTTGTATATTTGAGCTAGATTCGTATATTAGTGAATAGTTTCTTTATTATATAAAAAAAATGGCTGTCTGAATAGCCGTACCAAAGTACCTTAAATACCACTTTTTGTCGAGGGCTGATTATATAGATTTTTTGAGGGATAACATGTAGTATTTAATATGTATTAAATGGCTATTTTTATGAAAAAAATGTTACTTGTAACCACGGTAAACGATATTTCTTTATCTTTGTTTTTAACCCAGAAAGTAAAGAAAAAATTAGAAATAGATGTCTTTTTTTTCCATGAAGACATTGCAATGTTAAAAGAAAAGCTAGTTTCGGAGGGATACGATTATATATATATACGAGATCCTTTTAATTATGAATTTGATAAAACAAATGCCGAAGAAAAGATTAAAACGATTTTAGATAATAAGGGAGATGCTTATATTATAGATAGTCTTGAATCGGTTGAAGATATTTATTTTGAAGACAAATGGAATCAGTATTTGGTGTTGAAGGAGTTTATGCCATCAACAAAAGTGTTAGAGAGCTTGGAAGCTGTTGATTCTGCGGATAGTATTACAAAGAAAAGAATATCGAGTAGATCTGAAGGTATTGTGTTTCATTCGAAAGATTTAAAAAGTGATGATCTCTCTGAATATATTGTTCAAGAAAAATTAAAAATAAATAAAGAATATAGAGTGTACGTGCTTTTTGATGAAATACTTACAACAGCATCGTTAAAAAGTTCTAAAACAGAAACTTCAAGAGTGCGAACCCTTGGGACAGAAGAATTATCTCAAGACGTAATCGAGTTTGTAAAAAAGATTACAGAAAAAAAGAATTTCGATTTTGTTGGGTTAGATGTCGTGGAGAGTGGAGGGAAGTTGTACTTGTTAGAGATGAACAGAAGTTGTTTGTTTAATGGATACTTTAGAAATAATAATATAAATTTAGCGGAAGTATTTGTAAACAAGTTGTTGGAAAAGAGTTAGTGTTTATATATAAATGAAAGCGACCTCACGAGGGTTTAACCAAGCGAGGCCGGGGAAGTCGAAGTTTCGGTGCGGGCACTTTTAGGGTAGGTGCGGTTGCGCCTGTTGCGCGCGACTATTCGGCCGGTTCCGTTGCGGTCGATTAGGTGCACCAGCAGCATTCCCCATTCGAGCACACAGGCCTTTGGATCGAATGGACTCGGGACTGGCATGGCGACTCCACGGATTAGTTTTCCGTGAGCCCAGAGGAATGTTAGCCGAAACCGGAGCAGATGCTGCCAGTTGGTTACCACGGTAATCTCTGGCCAATAGTCGAGTTGAGACGCTATAAGCGCAAGCGCTCCAGAGATGTTTTGGTACGTATCGAGCGATTCCTCTTCACAAAGAATTAGACCCGGCTGGATTCCTCTGGAACAGAGCCAACTCGCCATAAGTCTGCCTGCAGAGACAGTCTGTTTCCTTTTTGGGCGAAAGATTCCTCCTGTTACAATAAACCTGTCGAAGTTACCTGTGCTCCAGAGACGGAGCGCAAGTTCTAGTCGAGCCCTTGTCTTCGGCCCGAGTTTGTTTTTCTTCTTAATTCCGCAGCTAGGAACGAGCAAGTATCGCATTTTCTTACTCCTTCCTTGGTGAATAAGCTTCTATGCGACCTATACTTATCCCATGATTTTATTGATGTTGTCAATTGTCTTTAGGTAAATAAAAAAGAGCCCTAACGGGTCTTTTTTGTTAAATAGCAATGCGGAGGGAGAGGGATTTACCCCCTTCGGGGCACCTTGCTTCTCATCCCTTTTTAAATAACAATGCGGAGGGAGAGGGATTTACCCCCTTCGGGGCACCTTGCTTCTCATCCCTTTTTAAAATAACAATGCGGAGGGAGAGGGATTCGAACCCCCGGTCCCGGTAAAGGGACACTGCATTTCGAATGCAGCACATTCGACCACTCTGACATCCCTCCTCTTAAAATGAAATGATGCATTTCATTTTATAAAACAGTGAAGATCCTGCGCCCACCGTTTTTATGGGGAGATGCATTGCTATTAGGCTAAACAGTACTAAAAAACGATAAAAAAATCAATATTTTAACGGCTCACGAGATGAGCCGTTGAAAATAACCCCCCT
>JABIPD010000085.1 GCA_018698735.1 Candidatus Jacksonbacteria bacterium
AGAGAGAAAAGGTTTGCGGCATCAGTACAAAAGAACAGATCCTTACTTGGGTTAAAGTAAAAATCCCAAATTTTAATTGGCCAACGAAAATATTGAAATCCGGTCCACGAAAAGGATTACGGGTTGAAGAAGCTTCGTGTTACGATATTGCTGACTCTTTTGTAGTTGCTAAAGCTGGTTTTGTAAAAATGGGCGGCTAGTGCTATAATCATTTATGCGCGCTGCTAATAATAAAACCAGTTTCCTTTCAAAAGTATTTTCTGATGTTAGGCTATCTACCGATTCATCAGAAATTTCGGTTCGTTGCCCCTTTTGTGGAAAAGCTGGCAAAAGTAAGATGTGCATTATTATTGAAACAGATGTATATCACTGTTGGGTCTGCGATGAAAAAGGCCGCGGCCTTGGAAAACTTATAAAAAAAGTTGCCCCCCAAAAATTACAAGAATATAATGAGCAATATAGGTCTACAAAGTCACCTGCTCAGAAAATAGAAGAACAAATACCGGATATATCTTTGCCAGAAGATTTTGCATTACTCGCAGGAAATGATTTTTTAGATCCAGATGGCCGCCAAATTTTAAAATATGCAACTTCTAGAGGTTTTACAAAATCAAAACTTTGGAAATTTAGAGTTGGTTATTCAAAAGAAAACCAATGGCGCCGCCGTCTTATATTACCGTCTTTTGACGAAGATGGCGAATTAAATTTTATTACCGGTCGAGCTATAGATAAAGCAAATACTTTTAGATACAAGAATGAGTCGGTTTCAAGAAATACTGTAGTATATAACGAAATCGACGTCGACTTCTCACGGGGATTAGTCTTAGTTGAAGGTCCTCTAGATTTAATTAAAGTGCCCTACAATGCAACTTGTTTACTTGGGTCAAGTTTAAACGCTGAGTCTAGATTATTCCACCAGATAGCAAAAAACCAGACTCCGGTAATTCTTTTATTAGATCCGGATGTAAAGAAAAAAGTTTTTCGAATTGCGGATTTATTATCAGACTTTTCTGTTGATGTTAAGGTTAATTTTCCCCCCGAAGGCAAAGATATTAATGACCTTATGGAAGATGAAGTTGAACATTTAATAAAAACAGCACAACAATATACATACGCTTGTAAAATGAAAATTAAGCTCGGAGCTATTAAAATATGACAATTAAAATTGCACACATCGCTGATGTTCACTGGCGCGGGCTCTCTCGGCATGAAGAATATAGGGAAACATTCGAATTGTTTTTCAAACAGTGTCGAAAACTCAAGCCAGACTACATCTACGTTGGTGGTGATATAGTACATTCAAAAACCCAGAACATTAGTCCAGAACTAATCTCTCATCTCTCATGGTGGTTTACTGAGATGGCCAAGATTGCAAAAGTTGTTGTGATTCTTGGTAACCATGATGGACTAATGCTGAATACGGATCGTATGGATACCGTTTCTCCAATTATTGAAGCGTTGAATAACAAAAATATTTGCTTTTTTAAAGATTCTGGTGTACATCAATTTGCAGATCATCCGGGATTTAACTGGTGTGTGCTAAGCTGTTTTGATACCCAGAATTGGAAAAAAGCACGGCCTAAAAAAGGGGATGTTAATGTAGCTCTTTACCACGGTGCAATTTGGGGATCCCATACTGATTTAGAATTTATGCTAGACGGCGATGACAATATCGATATCTTTAAAGGGTATGATTTTGCTATGCTGGGAGATATCCACAAACGCCAGGCATTAGATAAAGAGAAGAGAATATGGTATTCTGGATCTACGATTCCTCAGAATTTTGGCGAAACCCAGCAGAAAGGATTTCTATTTTGGACCATCCAGGATAAGGATAATTTCGATGTAAAATTTCATCCTATTAAACATGTCCACCCTTATGTAACACTCGACTGGGAAACTAACATGAACCAGTTGATGGAAAAGGCTTCTGCTCTTAAAGCTGGTTCTAGAGTAAGAATTAGAGCCAACGAAAGACTTCCGTATGCTTTAGCTAGGAAGATATCTAAAAAAATACGGACTGATTGTGCCGCTTCTGATGTGGTGTTTAAGTATGACACAGCGAATAAGGAAATGCCTGTTTCTAAAGAGGTAAAAGATATTGCTAAATCTGGTACCCTAGATTCTAGAACAATCAAAAAATTACTTCGGACTTATGATGGTGATACGAAGAGAAACGACTCATTTTGGACAGAGATAGATGGACAAGTAGACACTGCGATAAGCAATAGCTTAAAAGCACTCCAGCACGGCAATCGCTGGTCCATTAAAAAGATGGAATTTGACAACACTTTTGGCTATGGCGAAAATAACGTAATTGACTTTACAAAACTTAATGGAATTGTAGGTTTATTCGGTCGAAACAGAGCTGGAAAATCTAGTATTCCTGGAACTTTAACCTATGGTCTTTTTAATAAGAATGATCGGGGAATTGTCTCTAATTTGCATGTTGTTAATGCACGAGCGGACTATTGCCAGGCTGCTATTACCTTTTCTGTTAACGATGAACATTATAGAACCGAGCGGCAGTCTGTTAAGTGCACATCTAGAGGCTCTGAGACTGTCATGACGCAACTTAATCTCTATGGTGTGGATGCTAATGGCACCATCGCGAAAGACTTGTCTGGTGAGCAACGTAGAGAGACTGAAAAAGAGCTAACTAAATTAATTGGAACAAGTGATGATTTTTTACTTACTTCATTCGCTCCACAGGGAGCAATGAATAGCTTTATTAATTTAGGTGGATCTGAAAGAAGAAAGACAATTTGCAGATTTCTAGGCTTGGATGTATTCTCGGAATTAAATAAAATTTTTAGAGATGCTAGTTTAGAAACGAAAGCAAAGATGAAGACTTTTAAGGGTAAAGATTATGAGAAAGAAAGAGAGGAGTTATTGCTGACTCTAAAAGATCTTCGTACCCAAAGAGACGTTTGTAAAG
>JABIPD010000016.1 GCA_018698735.1 Candidatus Jacksonbacteria bacterium
CCTGTCTATCTGCGCGTTTTCCTGCCAAGAAAATTTCAAGATGTCGATATTGTATTGTGGTACAAAGATCCATCGAAAAAAATCGATCGTATGGGGGCTCAATTAATAAATGGTAGATATGATAACTGGCAGTTTAATTTAACTGAGTTTTCGGATCTTGAATCAATCGGAGGCTGGCAAAAATCATACGTTTCGCTTTCTCTTGAAAATGCTGATTTTACCGACAGAGCGTATAGATTTATTCTTTCTGCACCTGGATTAGATAAACAATCTCAAAAATTGGAAATAAAAAAGATTCAACTTACTTTTTACAGAGAGCCGCTTAGCTGGAGCAAAATAAAAAAATTTCTTCATTTAAACTAATATGATTGTCCGAAACCAAATTAGAATACTCATAAAAGATTTGTTTTTTATCTGGACTGGAATCACTATTATGCTTTTGTTTTTGGAAGATTTTAAATATGGATTTGTAACATACACATTAAATACAAATTATATTATAATGATTTTTTTCTTTTTAGGAATTGTGCATCTGTTTTTTCAGCAAAAAAGGTGAAATTAGGCTAGTTTTAGTCTAGAAACTTGTTTTTTTGTTGATTCCATAAAGATTCTCAGGTAAGGTACGGGTATATGATTGAGGGCGTTAAAATAAAAAAGCTTAAAAGATTCTCGGATGATAGGGGGTATTTAACCGAAGTACTCAAGGAAAATGAGGATACGTTTGTTCAAGTAAAACAAACAACCTACACCGAAAGCTACCCGGGAGTTATTAAAGCTTTTCATTGGCATAAAAATCAGACCGATGTATGGTTTGTTATAAAAGGAGAAGCCCAGGTGGTGATGTATGATAAACGAGAGGGGAGCTCTACAAACGACGAAACTCAGGTTGTGTATGCTGGCGAATCAAACCCTTGTATTATTCTTATACCCAGAGGAGTAGCTCATGGCTATAGAGTTTTGGGCACTGAGAAAGTTGGTTTGCTGTATCACACCGATCAGGCGTATAATCCCTCAGATCCCGACGAAGAAAGAATTCCACACGACGATTCTTCTATTGGATTTGATTGGGCGACAGAATCGAAATAATATGAAATATTTAATTACAGGTGGCGCAGGTTTTATAGGTTCTAATTTTATAAAGTATCTTCTTCAGTATTATCCAGATGCTGAAGTTTTAAATATTGATAAACTTACCTACGCAGGAAATTTAGATAACCTTAAAACCGTAGAAAATAATTCTCGATATGAGTTTTTAAAGGGAGATATTGCAAACGAAGAGGATGTAGCTAAAGCATTTGCCTGGCAGCCCGACATTGTGATTAACTTTGCTGCCGAAACTCATGTCGATCGCTCGATTATAGATCCAGCTGCTTTTGTAAAAACAGATGTTATTGGAACTCACATGCTTCTCGAAGCATCACGAAAACATGGCGTAAAAAAATATGTTCAAATATCTACAGACGAAGTGTATGGCCATTTACCAGATTTAGAAGGCGAATTTGTAGAAACAACTCCATTTAACCCGCGAAGTCCTTATTCTGCCTCTAAAGCTGGAGCAGATCATCTTGTACAGAGCTATTTTACAACATACGGGCTTCCGACTGTTATAACCCATAGTTGTAATGTATATGGCTATCATCAGCATCCAGAAAAGTTTATGCCGCTGTTTATTACAAATCTTTTGGAGGCAAAGAAGGTTCCATTGTACGGTGACGGCACCCAGATTAGGGAATATATTTTTGTAGATGAATACTGCCAGGCTCTAGCTGTTATCCTAGAATCTGGCAAAATAGGAGAGTCTTATAATATTTCTTCTGGGAACAGCCAAATGAATAAAAAGGTTGTAGTGCAGCTGCTTCAACTTCTCGATAAAGATGAATCATCCATTGTGCATGTAGATGATCGCCCAGGGCACGATGTAAGATATGCCGTGAATGCAGATAAACTTAAAGGTCTTGGCTGGAATTCTCATATTTCTTTTGAAGAAGGACTTAAGCGAACAGTTAATTGGTATACGGAAAATGATTGGTGGTGGAAAAAAATTAAATACGAAGAATCTTTTAAGGATTATTATAAACAACAATACAAAGATAAAGCAGTTCACTAATATATGAATGTAGCTATTCTAGGAGCAAAGGGAATGCTTGGTATGGATCTTACAAAAGTGCTCGATCAACACAAAGTAAGCGTTCTTGATATTGGCCATGGAGATATTACGAAACCAAAACAGCTAAGAGAGATATTAACGGCATTTGCTCCTCAGGTAGTTGTGAATTGCGCGGCATTTACAAATGTAGATGACTGTGAAGAGAAAGAATCGCTTGCTAATCAGGTAAATGGATATGCTGTTGGCGATGTTGCCGAAATATGTAAAGATATATCCGCAGCATTTGTTCATGTTTCTACAGACTATGTGTTCGATGGCTCTCAAGAAGGTGGGTACTACGAGGATGATAAACCTAATCCAATAAATGCATACGGTAGATCAAAACTTATAGCAGAACAATTATTACAAGGTAAAGAGGTGGAAGGACGAAAGATTGATACAGAGGGACTCAGGTGGTATGTTGTTCGGCTTTGTTGGTTGTACGGAGAACATGGGGGCAATTTTGCAGACACTATGGTTGAGTATATGAATCGAAATAAAGAGGTCCGTGTTGTATCTGATCAATGGGGAAAGCCAACCTGGACACTCGATGCCGCTAGGCAATTAAAGCTTATTATTGAAACACTCCCAAACTCAGGAGTTTATCATGTTTCGAATGAAGGCTCATGCAGTCGATACGAATGGATAATAAAAATAAAAGAAATTTTAAATAAAGAAGAAGTCTCAGTGCTGTCGGCTCTGACATCAGAATTCAAAACAAAAGCGAAGCGTCCGAAACATTCCGCTCTTATGAACACCAAACTCCCTCCAATGAGACATTGGGAGATAGCACTTGAGAATTATTTATCACCAGATGACACAATGCTATGACCCCATCACTCCATCTGAAATAGTACATTTCGGACGGGGCGAGAGGTGTATCTGATCCTCGTTGTGGATTGGCCGCAATTAATTTGAAAACAGTTTAAATAGCAAAAGATATGAAAGGAATTATATTAGCCGGCGGAACCGGTAGTAGGCTCAGACCGCTCACCAAGGTAACGAACAAACATTTATTGCCTGTCTATAATAAACCAATGATACATTATCCTCTTGGTATTTTGGTGTACGCTGGCATTACGGAAGTAATGGTAGTATCCGGCAAAGGCCATGCAGGTCATTTTTTGGAACTTTTAGGTTCTGGTAAAGACATGGGAGTTAATTTGTCATACGAAGTGCAAGAAGAAGCTGGCGGGATTGCACAGGCTCTCGGGCTAACACAGAATTTTGCACAAGACGACGATGTTGCTGTTATTTTAGGAGACAATATTTTTACAGACAGAGAAGCTGTAAAAAGTGCAGTATCTGAATTTAAGGGCGGCGGCCATATATTTTTGAAAGAGGTCCCAGATCCTTCCAGATTTGGCGTTCCAACGCTAGAAGGTGAGACTGTTGTAAAAATAGACGAAAAACCAGAAGATCCTGCAACCTCATTTGCAGTAACTGGATTGTACCTTTACGACAAAGATGTGTATTCGGTTGTGAAAAATTTAAAACCCTCAGATAGAGGGGAACTTGAAATTACCGATGTTAATAATGAATACATAAAAAAAGGATCGCTTCGTTCAACGATACTTCAGGGCGACTGGACAGATGCTGGGACGTTTGAGTCTCTATTGAGAGCGAATATTCTTGCTGCTCGCTCAGAAAACGAGCTAGACGAATCATTACTGTCTAAATAAGGTTTGATTATTCCTCCTCAAAAATAGAAAACCGAACAGCCCCAGGGTGTCCGCCATCCTGAACGGTTACATAAAGAAAACTGCCATTTGTGAGTGGTTCAAGTGGTGTTATTTTTTTTCCTCTTTCGATTATACGATGACTCAAAGGTTCTGTGTGTAAATCTGCTTCAACCACATCTATCGCATACGGAGTGGTAACAAGAATGTGCCAATCTCCTGGCATCCATCGTAATGAAGTAGCCTTGCTATCTGCTTTGATGAGTGTGACTGGTGGAACAAAAGTATCAAATCCAAGATCAGCAAACCATAAGTTGTTATTAGAAAGATATACGGCTTTTGTGAAATCTCCGTTCCAGGTTAATAGCTGTATGTTATCAGCCTGAAACACAAAAACTGAGTCACTGGGCTCGTCTGTTTTTGGTTCCTCTCGTAACATTAAATACCAGCGTTTTTGCTGAGGAATATAAACAGAAACATATGTTTTAGTAACATGGAGTTCGCTTGTAGCGGTAAAGACAGGCAAGTCTCTTATCACTTCTGGTTCCTCGTCTATATTTTTTAAATTAAATCTTACAAGATACCAACCTTCAGGGTCTGCTGCTGGGACAATTTTTTTAGGTGGGTATTGTTTTAGAAATTCAGATACAAGAACTGGAATAAATAAATCATTGCCTCTAATGCTGAGGTTTTTTTGAAAAATTGCATCTGATATAATTTCTTCCTTTTCTTCAAGTACAATATTTAATTTCCAGAGCGTGTTTTTATCTGCTGCCAAAATAATATTGTCGTCAGTAGGGTGCCATTCATATCGATCGGCGATGAATTTAAATTTCTGTAGTAATGAGATTTTTTCGTTATTTCTTTCTGGGGTTAGGACGTATACAGATGTAGAGGTATGAAGGAGAATTTTTTTGTCATTATTAGACCAAGTAAGATTTTCGATTTTTTCTTTCTCGGGAAGAATTAAAAATGGTTCCTCGTGTGTTTGCGGTTTGTCCTTATCTGAAAGATCTATAAGAAATAATTGCTGAGTGTTTTTAACAGAGGTGATTTTTGCTGCTAATAGGGAATGAGGACTTATAAATAATTCCTCATCTGAAGACGCTATTGTTTGTTCTTGGACTATACTTGGAAAAAGCTGGATGTTTTCTGCGAAGGTCGTCATTCGAGCACCAATGAAAATAGTTTTTTCCCATGGAATATATTCTTGAGTCGATATTTTTACGGTGTGGGTTCCTGGAATAAGCCTAGAAATAACAGAGGGTGTTTTTTCTTTGTGTATTTTGCCGTCGATTTCTATAATAGAGTCTTTAGGAAGCGATCGAAGAACTAAGGTGCCGGTCTCCTTAAAACTAAAAGAAGCTATGTCAAATCTATATCCTGACGAATACAAAAGAATCGTTGGTGCAGCAACTAAAAATATGAGCGTAAATATGGTAAGAAGTACTCTTCGAGTAGATAAATTCATAATTTTTTATGCGTGACAAATATTTTTTTTTCGGGTAGTATAGATTGTATGAATACCGAATTTACTATCCAGGGAGGCACCAGATTGAATGGTGAAATTTTTATTCCTGGCAATAAAAACGCCACAACGCCGCTTCTTGCGGCTAGTCTTTTGATCCAAGATACTGTTGTTCTAGACAATGTTCCAAGAATAGCAGACGTTCAAAATATGATTCGTTTGCTACAAACAATGCATGTAAAGATTGATTGGACTGCAGAAAATCAACTGACTATTAATACCACAGATGCAGATATTACGCAACTGGATGAGGACCTTGTCAAGAGTATGCGTTCGTCAGTGTTATTTTTAGGGCCGTTGCTGTCTCGGTTTCATTCTGTAACACTTCCAGAGCCAGGTGGTTGTACATTAGGGAACAGACCACTGGGTACCCATTATGTCGCTTTGCAACAGCTTGGAGCAGCGGTGAATGTTAAAAAAACATGTGTTGAAATATCTGCTAAAAAACTTAAAGCGTCTGAAATTATTCTACCAGAATTTTCTGTAACTGCCACAGAAAATGCCATTATGGCGGCCGTGCTTCTTTCTGGCAAAACAATCATAAAAGGAGCAGCAATCGAACCTCATGTCCAGGAGCTTATATCATTCTTAAACGATGCTGGCGCAAAGATCGAATTAAAACCACAACATAGAATAGAAATAACCGGAGTTAAAAAGTTGCATTCAGTTTCTCACCGAATAGCGGGTGACCCAAACGAATTTGCAGCGCTTGCTGTTTTGGGGGCTCTTGCTGCAGACAAAATCGTTATTCATGGTGTTCGTCCAGATCACAACGAAATGGTTATGTTAAAATTAGCAGACATCGGAGTTAATTTTACCGTCTCACAGCCTAATAAAAATAACGAGGTTTCTGTTACTATCACAAAATCTTCAAAAAAATATAAAGCAGTAGATATCCAGGCCCTGCCATTTCCAGGGTTTCCAACAGATGCTCAGTCACCATTTACTGTACTTGCAACTCAAGCAGAAGGCACGTCACTTATCCATGATCCACTGTATGAAAGCCGTTTAATTCATGTTCCAGATCTTATAAAAATGGGGGCAGAGGCAACGGTGTGCGATCCTCACCGTGTTATGATTACTGGACCAACTCCACTAGTCGGACAAAATATAAAAAGCTTTAATATTAGAGCAGGCGCTACGCTAATGATTGCTGGTATTATTGCAAAAGGAGAAACAGTCATTTGCGATGGCGATATTATAGATAGAGGATATCAAGAACTTGACCAGCGGCTAAATGCTCTTGGTGCTAAGATTTCGAGAGAAGAATCATAAAAATATATGCAAGAAACAAAATCATACAAACGATTCATTGTTCCAGTAGTAGTAGGCATCATTATTTTTTTATTTGGATACGCAATAGGTCAAGACACAAGCGAAATCTCTGGTCAGGAAAATCAGCCTCCTCGGGAAGTTTCGGGACTGTTTTCCTCCTCTCCAGATTTTATTAATCAAACCATAGATTTTCAGTTATTTTGGGATGTTTGGAAAACCGTAAAAGAAGAATATATAGAAGAAACTATTTCAGACGAAGATTTATTTTACGGCGCTGTTTCTGGACTTGTGCAGTCACTCGACGATCCATATTCTGTTCATTTCGACCCAGATCTTACCAATGAGTTTAATAGAGATCTAGAAGGGGTATTTGAAGGCGTTGGAATGGAAATAAGTATTAAAAAAGATAGGCTTACTATAGTAGCTCCATTACCTGGAACCCCAGCAGAGCAAGCAGGCCTACGACCTGGTGATATTGTTTTGCAAATAGATGGGCAAGATACCTTCGACCTTCGTTTAGATGAGGCGGTTAGACTTATTCGTGGTCCTAAAGGATCTACTGTAGTATTGAATGTGTTTTCTGTCGGCGATGAAGAGGCAAGAGACGTCTCTGTAAACAGAGCTACTATCCAAGTTCCTAGTATAACCTGGAACACGCCCGAAGAAGAACCAGGGATTATTCATCTCGAAATACACCAGTTTAATGAAAAGGTTGTTCCAGAAATTAGAAAATCACTTTCCGAAATACCAAAAGAATCTATTAAAGGAATAGTTCTAGATTTAAGAAATAATCCTGGTGGGTTTTTAGAAACCGCAGTAGAGGTTTCTAGTTTATGGGTCGAAGATGTTCTTATTGTAGAGCAGAAAGCTCGAAATGGATTCTCTCAAAAGCATAATGCTCATGGTACTGCATATTTTAAAGATATTCCTACGGTAGTTCTTATCAATCAAGGAAGTGCCTCTGCATCAGAAATAGTCGCTGGTGCGCTTCAGGATTATAATAAAGCAACTGTCATTGGAATGAAAAGCTTTGGGAAAGGTTCAGTTCAAGACTATCAAATATTATCCGATTCATCTTCCTTAAAACTTACGGTAGCAAAGTGGTTTACTCCTAATGGAAGATCTATAAACGAGGAAGGAATAGATCCAGACAAAGAAATAGAAAGAACTCCTGAAGATTATGATGAAGATAAAGACCCGCAATTCGACGCATCAATTGAAATGCTTAAAGAATTATTTCTGGAATAATTATATACCACCCGCTCTATGAAACTCATTCTCACGAAAACTGTTGCCAAGCTCGGAGAACCAGGAGATGTTGTAAATGTGAAAGAAGGCTATGCTCGAAATTATCTTGTTCCTCAAGGGTTTGCAATGATAGCATCTCGTCAAGCAAAACAATCAAGGCTTCAAGAAGTGGAGAAGAAAAAAAAGAAAGAAAAAAAGGTAGTAAATAAGTCCCGTGATATTGCACAGAGACTTAATGGGAAAATTTTAAAAATCACAAAGAAAAAGTCGGAGTCAGGAACACTCTATAGTGCTCTTCAGGAGACAGAGGTTATGGAAGCTATTGCAAAACAGCTCGAGCTAGATCCTGCTGGTATCAGTTTTCAGTCAATGCACGACATAAAACAGGCTGGCGAATATGCTGTAACGGCAGATTGTGGAAATGGAGCTACTGCAGCGCTTACAATTGTGATAAAATAATTCGATACTCATTTTATTTCCTATTCACCATTCACGCTCAATATAAAAGCGGGGATTTCGATATATGCAAACAAAATATATTTTTGTTACAGGAGGTGTCTGTTCTGGGCTTGGGAAGGGAATTGCGAGTGCTTCAATGGGAGCTATTTTAAAAGCAATGGGTAAAAGCGTTTTTGTAATGAAGTTCGATGCTTATTTGAACGTAGACCCTGGAACCATGAATCCACTTCGTCATGGAGAAGTGTTTGTAACCGACGACGGCGCAGAAACAGATTTAGATTTGGGGCATTACGAAAGGTTTATAGATATCCCGCTTTCAAAGCTGTCTATTTCGTGTACCGGTCAAATTTACGAAAAAATCCTTTTAAAAGAAAGGAATGGCGATTTCCTTGGAAAAGATATTCAAATTATTCCTCATGTAACAAATGAAATTAAGCAGCGTATAGAAAATGCTGCTAAAGTTTCGAAAGCAGATTTTGTTATCATAGAAATAGGTGGAACTGTCGGAGATATAGAAGTAGAACCCTACCTAGAATCCGCTCGTCAGTTTCATCGCGAGAAGGGCCACGAGAATGTATTATTTTCGCATGTAACCTTGTTGCCGTATTTACAAGTTACAAACGAACTTAAAACAAAGCCCACTCAAGCAAGTGTGAGAGAATTACAGCGAAGAGGTATTCAACCAGATATTATTTTTGCGCGTGCTGATTCTTCTATTCCAAAAGAACTTACAGAAAAAATTTCTCTTTTTTGTGATGTCGAAGAAGAGGCGGTGATTCCTAATGAGACATTAAATAATATATACGACGTTCCGTGTATGCTGGAAACATTCAATATGTCTCGGCTTCTTTCGAAAAAACTTTCGTTTCCATATAAAAAGCCCGTCATGACCGAATGGAATCGGCTTTCAAAACTAAATACAGGAAAGAAAAATATTACTATTGCAATCGTGGGCAAATATATTTCTCATGGCGATGCCTATATTAGTGTTCATGAAGCCGTCCGTTCGGCAGCAATGCATAATAAGTCAGCTGTGAAGATAGAATATATAGATTCCGAAAAACTCGAGAAAAAAGATAAGAAGGAGTGGAAGCGCTTGGAATCGAGTGATGGTATTATTGTTCCTGGTGGCTTTGGAGACAGGGGAATAGAGGGTAAAATTTTAGCAGCACAATACGCCAGGGAGCAAAAGGTGCCTTATCTTGGTTTGTGTTTGGGAATGCAAATAGCAACAATAGAATTTGCGCGCAACGTTGCTGGAATTAAAGGTGCTACTAGTGAAGAGTTTTCGCCAAAAGCAAAACATCAGGTTATTCATTTTATGCCAGACCAGAAAAATCTCCGCAAAAAAGGTGGCACTATGAGGCTTGGTGCATATCCTTGCACGTTGAAAGCTGGCTCAAAAGTGAAAGAGCTTTATAAAAAACAAAAAATATCAGAACGTCACCGTCATCGCTATGAATTTAATAATACCTATCGATCTCAGCTAGAAAAAAATGGGTTAAAGATAACGGGGATGTCGCCAAATAAACATATTGTAGAGATAGTAGAAAATGCAGATCATCCATTTATGATTGGCGTTCAATTTCATCCAGAATTCCAGTCTCGGCCTCTTAGGCCGCATCCATTGTTTGATGGATTGATAAAAGCCGCGCTTAATAGCTCTTCTCGTGGATGACCCTTTTTTGTGTAAACGAAGCGAGACGTATGCAATACGTCTCTACAATGCACGACCGTTCTTGGCTCTGTAGAGACGTATTGCATACGTCTCATGTTTTAAAGAATAACAAAAAACACCGGTATTTCTCTGGTGTTTTTTGAGTGGGTGATTTATTTTGCTGGGATAACGTTTGCAAACTGCGTATTAATAAGCTTGCCATTGTATTTTCGTTTTTTACGAGTAGAGAACGACACTACTCCTGCTACTCCAGCATAAAGTGTGTCATCGTTACCTCGTTTAACGTTTTCTCCTGGATGAACCTTTGTTCCACGTTGGCGCATGATAATCATTCCTGCCTTTATCTTTTCTCCGCCATATTTTTTAACACCCAGTCTTTTGGCCTTAGAATCGCGGCCCAGCCCGGTTGAACCACCTGCTTTCGTCTTTGACATATTATATTAGCTAAACAATATATAAAATAATGTAACACGAGTACTATACGATAAATAATATTTTGTGTCAACTCTTGAAAATTGTCATCCTGAGCCTGTCGAAGGATCTTCATTATATGCTGTTATGGAGCATAGATTAGGCTTTTTTCTAAAAGAGAAAGGCCGTGCGCAATGAGTATACGCAACGGCCCGATGTGTTCCGTCTAGCAGAGGTTTATGTCCTAGCCTGTCAGGATCATTCCAGCGGCGACTGGATCGAAGCTGTCAGGAAAGATGGTTCTGGCTGAGTAGGTGGCTCCTGTCCACTCTGCTGTCAACAATCTGGCCCCTAGCTCGTATGTGTGCCTTACCTCGGAGAGGTCTGCACCCTCGAGGTGTGCACCTGTAAGATCTGCTGACCATAATTTGGCCCTACGCAGATTTGCTCCTCTCAGATCGGCGTGATGAAGGACTGCACCAATGAGTGATGCTTCCTCCATGTTTGCGGATTGGAGATTAGCACCGACAAGGCTTGTGTCATCCAGGGTTTCGTCCGAAAGGTCAGCTCTCGGCTCGATCCTGCACCCTCGGACGTATGTTATCTTAGGCATGATTTCAGCTTGCTCCACGTGGTCGTTGATGTTTGCCCAGAAAGTCGCTCTTACAACTAATAGCAATGAATCCTACGATTATCTTGATTGACTCAATTGCTACTGTCTGATGCAAATAATGGCATATATCTCTATTTACGTCAATGTATTGATGCTGTTAAACTCAAATTGAATTCTATTTGCAGAAACCATCTATATTCATTCAACGGAGGAATTATGGTATAATTTGTTTACTATGGATAGTGTTCGAAAAGTTGGAGTACAAGAGACTCCAGAGTCTGTTGTTGGTGCTCCAGAAAAGGAATCTTTAGTCCCTCAGCCGCCAGAACAGGCGCCAGATTTGGAATCTGAAGCCCTCTCCGAAGCGGAGCCTCTAGAGAGCCCAACGGAAGCAGAGCCTTCGGTTGTAGGTGCGCCTAAAGAAGAACAAGCACAACCATCAAATGAAATACCTGTTGTAGGTGCTCCTGAGGTGCCTTTTGATGCAGAAGCAGCGACCAGAGATCTAGTCACTCAACTCCTTATGAATGGAGTAGAAGTCCCGCTTTTAGACGGAACAGATGTAACAGTTGCGGACCAATTTAAAAAACTTCAAGCTACAGATAATGCAAAAGCAGCAGAAATTATACAGATGAGTGAGCCAATGAGAGCGGATATTGTCTTTTACAAACAGCAAAACCAAAACTCCTCCAGTAGCACTGTTGTAGAGAGAGACATGTACAATTTACTGATGAAAGCAGATAAGTTTGTCTCCAGGAAACCTCGAATGGAGAAAATTTTTGAACTGCTTTTTAATGAGCTTAATAATGAATACATCCAGCAAGTTATCCTTCAAATGGCAGAGAGCCTGAGCAAGGCACTCTACCCCGATCTATATATAGACGCATATGACGACGCAGAGACTCCTCTCGCAACTGCCGCCTAATACACGCGGACTTCCAGGCTCTGTTCAAGTTCAATCAGCTTCGGCAATTGAAACTCTTTTTATTGTGTTATTTGTTATCGTCGGTGTCCTTGTATTGGCAACTCTTGTTTTTTTCTTACTACGCTGGAGGAACCGTAAAAGATATAAAGTTAATCACACTTTTGGTACCAGTATTCTAAAAATCACATTGCCAAAAGAAGGAAGCGATCAAGATCAAGAAGAAGAAAAGAAATCATTTGCAGAAATTATTGGAGTTGCAGAAGTGTTATTTTCTAATCTTGCTGGTTTGCCAAGACCTAAGTGGTGGGCTCGCTACTGGAGGGGTGAGGAAATATATGTTTCTCTCGAGGTTGTTGCCTACGATCAGCTCGTTCATTTTTATATTGTTGTTCCCCAGGCATTATCGACCTTTGTAGAACAACAGGTTCATGCTCAATATCATCAAGCACATGTAGAAGAAGTGGAGGATTATAATATTTTTTCTCCGTATGGTGAAACACGTGCAGCTGCATTGGTCTTTAGAAGACATGAGTTTTTCCCAATAAAAACATATAAGCAACTAGAAACTGCAGACCCACTCGAGGCTTTAACGAATGCATTATCAAAAATAGGAAACAAAGAAGGAGCTGCTATTCAAGTTTTAATTCGGCCTATCAGAAGAAAATGGACAAAGAAGGGGTTAAAGGTAGCTTCCAAAATGCAGCAGGGAAAATCTTTAAAGAAGGCTTTAAGAGAAGTAGGAATGGGTTCGCCTGGCATGAAAGCTCTTTCACCGTTAACAGATTCTGTAGCATCGGCAACCCAAACCGCCCTGGGAAATGACCCGAAGGAAATGAAAAGCACAGACAAGGCTCAAGAATTATACCGGCTCTCGCCATTAGAAGAAGAAATAGTAAAAGGAATAGAAGATAAGGCCTCGCGCTATGCGTTTCAGGCGAATGTTCGAGTTGTTGCTAGCTCTCCAACACCAGGGAAGGCAGAGGTAGATATTAATAGTATTACAAATGCATTTTCTCAGTACGACGCAGGTGAAAAGGGGAATGGATTTAAGCGGAAACTAAAAAACCAAGAAAAGATTGTCGAGAATTTTATTAGTAGGACCTTTATAGAAAGAAATAAAGTTGTATTAAATACCGAAGAGCTTACCAGTGTGTGGCATTTGCCACATCCAGATATGGATGCCCCAAATATTCAGTGGTTATCTGCAAAACGAGCAGCGCCTCCACAGGTTCTTCCAAAAGAGGGGTTGTTGTTGGGATACAGCGACTACCGCGGTAAAAAAAGAGATGTCTATATAGAAAAAGCAGACAGAAGACGGCACGCGTATATTATTGGTAGATCTGGTAGTGGTAAATCTGTATTAATAGCCAATCTTGCTATTCAAGATATTCTTAATGGCGAAGGTGTTTGTGTTATAGACCCTCATGGAGATTTGGTAGACTCAATTTTAGAGCATGTGCCAAAAGAGAGGGTAGATGACGTCGTCTACTTTAACCCTGGCGATACCGACAGACCGATAGGATTGAATATGCTCGAATTTAAGACCGAGGAGCAGATGGATTTTGTTGTGCAGGAAATGATACAGATTTTTTACAAATTATTCCCTCCGGAAATGATAGGCCCCATGTTCGAGCACAATATGAGGAATGTTATGTTAACGTTAATGGCCGACAAAGAGCATCCAGGTACTATTGCAGATATTCCTAGAATGTTTACCGACGAAGATTTTCAGAAATACAAAATAGGGTTTGTTACCGATCCGGTTGTGTTGTCTTTTTGGGAAAAGGAAATGGCACAAACATCCGATTTTCATAAATCTGAAATGCTTGGATATTTAATATCTAAAGTAGGAAGATTTGTAGAAAACGAAATGATGCGAAATATTATAGGTCAGCCAAAGTCTGGGTTCGATGTGAGAGATATTATGGACAATAAAAAGATTCTGCTAGTGAATCTTTCTAAGGGTAAAACAGGTGAGGTAAATAGTAATTTAATCGGCTTAATATTAGTAGCAAAATTACAGATAGCTGCTTTAAGTAGAGCAGAGCTACCAGAAGACCAACGGAGCGATTTTTATTTGTATATAGATGAGTTTCAAAATTTTGTTACAGATAGTATTGCAACGATTCTTTCCGAAGCTCGTAAGTATCGACTAGATCTTACAATTGCGCATCAATACGTGTCTCAGCTTATTTTAAATAACGAGACAAAGATTCGAGATGCCGTGTTTGGCAATGTTGGTACTTTAATTTCATATCGTGTTGGTGTAGAAGACGCAGAGCTTTTCGCAAAAGAATATTCGCCAGTATTTAATGAATACGATGTAATAAATATCGAAAAATACACGACCTATATTAAATTGCTTATAGACAACACTGCAGCTCGGCCTTTTGATATGAAGACCTACCCACCTAAAGAGGGGAATTCGGAAATGGGAGCAGCTATCAAAGAGTTATCTCGCCTAAAATACGGAAGAGATAAAAAATCTATCCAACAAGAAATTTTAAAACGAACAAAGCTTGGTGAAACATCCACAAAATCAGCATCACTTAAAGATTCAGAACCATCTCGTTAATTGTTTCTGTCATCTCGATCTGACCCAGTGCATGATGGGGCAGGGAGAGATCTGGTTATGTAACGATTATTTCTATTTAATGGAAGATTTCTCCTCGCAAAACCTCGTTCGAAATGACACAAGGAGACTCAGTTGATTCTTTAAAAGAGCCAGGGACTTACTATTAATTGTTTCTGTCATCTCGAACTGATTCACTGCTTGGGTGAGAAGAAAAATCTGGCTATGCACTATGACTTTTATCTAATGGAAGATTTCTCGTCGCAGAGCCTCTGTCGAAATGACAACAAGGAGACTCGATTACTTCTTTAGAAGATTCAGAGCCTTCACATTAATCTTTTCTGTCATCTCGAGTTGATTCGCCTTGCTTGGCGGATCGGAGAGATCTGGGTACAAGTTAAACAACTCAATTAAATAAAAGATTTTTCGTCGCAAAACCTCCCTGGAAATGATAGTACTGATAAATAACTTGACAAAACAACACAAAAATATACAATGAACTGTTCCTGGCGGCATTTTGCTGTCTCAATAATAAAATAAACACACATAGTGCGCGTATTGCTTGTCGTCACGTGGTATGTGCCAAAACATATATATGGAGGACAAAATTAGACTTGTTCAACAGCTTGTAGAGCAATCAGAAAAAAGTATTCGATCTGCTCAAAAA
>JABIPD010000069.1 GCA_018698735.1 Candidatus Jacksonbacteria bacterium
ATGCAACCGTTCTACCGACTTCGTTAAGCGCGTCGACAACTACTTCTGCTGCATTTTCGATTCTTCCATCTGAGGCAGATGCAAGAGCAAAAAGAACATATAATAGCTGCTGTTCCGCCACACTTAACAAGGGAAGATCCGATGAATCTGCTGCCGAGAATGAAACATCTGTTACAGCAGGAACTTCAGATCCTAGTTGTACCCTAACTGCGTCAAGGTCAACAACTACTCGGAGATTGAATTTAGCTGTAGCCTTTATTCTCTTAGCAAAGCCTCTGCGGCAGAGAGCAGTAACCCCTTCGCTCGTATCTTTCCAGCCAGTAGGGCTAACCTCTTGCTGGATAGCCTCCTTGGCATTCAGAATCGTAGCTTCAGCACTCAACATGGCTAGTCCGTAGAGCACTTTAAGAAGAGCTGTTAACTCTGGATCAAGCACTGAAGACGGAGCATCCAGAAGCTTGTACTGAGTATCAAACTCGTACTCTCTTCCAGCTTCCGTCAGTTGGATTCTAATCCAAGGATTCCCAGGCAGAGAATCCGAGATCGATACTATGAATCCTTTTTCTCTGAGAGCAGCCAAGTGTTTGGAAACATCCGAGGGCTTTACAACCCCCCCCTCAATTCGCGCTTCTCTTTCTAGGATTGTTTCTCTGGGATTTTCAAGATCGTCGGTCCCGTTGGCTTTACATGCCTCTTGAATATGCCAAAGAACTCTTGCCCTGGGAAGCGTTTCACGGAGACGTGGTTGGCCATCTATTCGTTTTCGACGAGGCCTCTTCTGCACCTTCTCTGCCGCGGGTGGCTCAGGAGAAGTAGAAACTACTTTCCTTACTGAACCTCGAGGAGATGAAGAACTACGAGTAGCTCTTTTAGAAGATGAGGCCCTCGAAGATGTTCTGGCTCTGCGTTTCTTCGTCGGCGGGTTTACAGCATCCTTGCTCGGGGAAGGTACTTCGACTGCTTTTTCTTCGGTAGTCGAAACAGGCTTGGGCCTTGCACCAGGAGGAAGACTCCAAAGCGGCAAAAAAGCTGATGGCTCTACACCACTGGCCTCTGGCCGAGGAGATTTTTCTTCTTCAGCTGAATCCTCTATTTCCGAAGGATCCTGCAGAACAAGAAGCATCTCTCCAGACACAAAAGCCATTTTGCCTTTGTGCATGTCTTGAGAAAGTTTACGACAAGCAGGCATATCGTCTAGCCCAAGAATCCCTGGAAGATGTGAAATCGACACCCTCCACACTTCAGCAAGCATGCCGTTGTGAACCCTGCGTTTCTCTGTGGGTATACCTGCCGATCCTCCCCCAGGGCTAAACTTGGCATGAAGTATTTCATACGCCCCTGCAGCAGTCATAACAAACTCCTTGTCTATGCTGTACGCCACAAAAAGGCAGAATGGACTTTCCATTCTGTTAAAGAACTATATAAAGAAAGTTAACAAGTAAAGTTTAATTTTGTCAAAGCAAAAGGCAGGTCGATGAACGTTTTCATCTTCCTGCCCCTTTTTATCTCCTACCTTATTATGTTATGCCCACTCCAGCCGCGATCTAACACATACACCCCAGTTGCATGCCAATCCTCTAGCAGAATCCAAAGCATCAAAAAGCGTGCAAGCTCTCCCATGGGAACGAGATATTTTTCCTCAAACCCAGGCGGTGTATGTTCCGAGCCTTCTACCACCCCCAGGGCAAGAGTGGTGATGAACAAATCAGCGTTACTCTGCTGAAGATCTGCGCACGCTTTTTCCAGACCCTTCTTTGCGGCTCCATACGCACGAATTGCTCCACTACGCTGTACCATATCATCAGCTGTAGACACAGAAAAGGTAACAATTCGAGCCTGGAACGCGAAAATATTCAAGGAGGAAAACGAGTTAAAGGGAACAGTAAAGGTTTCCACATTCCCTCTTTGCATTTCAACTGAGATCTCATCAGTCAACTCAGCAGTTGGGTCTTCTGGAAACGGCCCTGGTGTATGCACCCAGCCACTAAGCTTTCTTCCGTCGAGCCAATCGCTCATTTGGCTTGAGATGGATTCTACTACAACAGGATCTGCCAAATTTCCCCAGACGGTTAGCCCAACATCTTCGTATTTACGTTGAACGAGTTGAGCGTCTTCCTCTCTCAGACAATGAGTAATTACTGTGGCCCGATCTTCCCACAGAAAGTGCGGAAACGTATTGTAGGCGATATTTCCATCTGGACGATTCGGATTCACGCCGGTTATGAGTACTACTGGTTTGCTCATGTTCGTTCTCCTTAGCTACCTGTTTATACAACTGACTTAGTTGCTATTATTGCCACCCTCAAAACATATTGTCAACAAAACCAATGTCATTCCGCTTGCTCCCCACCATGAGGGGAGGCTTGGCCCGGAATCTAGGCTTTTCTGAGACGACCACTAAACACCATGGATCCCGTGTCAGGCCCGGGATGACGAGCAACAACGTTCAAGAGGTTGATGCTTTGTTCTAGCACCAACCCCTTTTTCTATCCTATAGCGTTTCTCCTTTGGTTTTAGTTCGGGTTATTCGACCAATGGCGCTTGGAATAGCAGCATCTGATGCTCTGCATCCGCATCAGCCACTCGATTGACAGCGCCGGCTGCTGCATTCAGCCAGGCAGCCACCCCCTCTTCTCGCTCCATCATCGCCATGGCGGCTTCGGCTGCGGCATCAGCTTCGAGCCACCTTTCTACGCAGGCATCATCAGCTGCCTGTATTTCACCACGCAGATCTGCCAGAACGCGATCCTGGTCGTGGCCAGACTCCTTGACACCCTTCCTGACAGCATCGAGAACTATCCGAGTCCGATGGAACCCATCGACCGCGCCCAGAAGCTGCTCCAGAATCGGGCGGTCGTCGATCGAGCACTCCGTGGCGTCGGCAGCAGATTCATCTCCTGCTGTCAGAGAATCACCAGAGTCCGAGGAAGGTGCCTGACCAGGTGGATCAAGTGGAGTCCCATCCCAGGTCTCATGGTACACCTGCCACTGCTTCCGACCACCCGGTCTACTGCGTCTAATCAACCCCATTTCCAGAAGAAGTCTCACGTAGTGAGGGGTGTATTTCATCCCCGTAGCCTCGAGGAGAAAATCCCCAAAGTACATCGGGACGCGATAGTAGGCCCGCCGTGGCTCATCGTCCGTCAGGATTCTGCGAAAACCGTGATGACGCTTGCCACGCTCGAGGTAGGCAAGCACTCCCTTCCAGGTTCGCTCAGGTCCATCTCCACGGCCCTGAACCTTTGGAGGAGGAATGGCAGTCGATGATTCATCTTGAGCTCCGTCATCCGCAAGCGTGGAATCGTCGTCCTCAGGGAGGAATGCATCATCCACTCGCGAAACAGCTCCATCGACCTGAGTGATGTCGTCGTTGACAGTTGCCGTGGTATCAGTACTCATGTCAGCATCTCCTTCATTCGACCCAGCAAACAGCGAATCGACAGCCGCGCTAGCAGATGGTCGTTCCTGACCAGAGCGGCCATTTCTCCAGACGCGAGTTCTTCCTGAGGGATCTCTGTGTTTGATCCGTCGAGGTACCATCACAGCGAGTTCCTAACCCCCTTGTTATTCTCCGGTGGGTATGTTAATAAAGGACAGGTGATTCGTAACGTTCAATTAAAGCTAATAGTAAGATAGTTGTCAACACAGCACAACAGCATTGACTTTTTATCTAAAATATGCTATATTTAGTATATAAGAAGTTAATATATATCTCTATGAAAAACGTGTTAACACAGCTTAAATCTCTTAAGAAAAACAAGAAAGGTGTAACGCTTACCGAGCTAATGGTTACTATTAGCATTATCATGACAGCGACATCTATTGGTTCCGGGCAATACGATAGCGCGCTTTCTGCCGCACGTGATGCGAACCGATTATCGAACATAAAACAAGCGCAAACAGCCTTAGATATCTACAATATCTCGGTTGGTCAGTATCCAGAATGTGGAGAAAACCAAACGGCTACCGCACTCTGTTATGAAGGGTTAAAAAACTATATCGAACCAGAATACATGCCAGAAATGCCAGACGATCCGCTAAACGAAAACGAATATACCTATAAATATTACAGCGATGGCAATAGTGCATGGATCGAATTTGAAACAGAAGATACAGAAGACCAATCACCACGAAAGTTCTACGGAAGTTTTTAAAATAATTATAAAAGCCGGGCCACATGGCCCGGCTTTTTTGTTTTGCAATAAACTCCCCCTACCCCCTCTTATGCAAAGAGGGGAATATGCATGGATCCCGGCTCCCTCCAGAGGCGGGCAGGCGGGGGCCGGGATGGCACAGGTTAGGTTGTTTTTTTGTCATTTCGACGGAGGCTTTGCGACGAGAAATCTGTTAATGTAAAAAATGCAAATTACGCAACTACAGATTTCTCACCTTCACAAAGCGAAGGATTCGAAATAACAGCTTATAATTAATACGCTCTTGCAAAAACAACTCGTTTCTTAGAAGGCTTACCAGATTTCACACACACTCCATCTTCTTCTTGCTGGTCGAACGGAATACAACGGATAGTTGCTTTTGTCTCTTCTTTAATTGCTGCTTCTGTTTCTTCTGTGCCATCCCAATGCGCCAAAATAAACCCAGGTTTGTTTTCTATGGTGTCTTTAAACTCATCCCAGGTATCTACCGAATAAGTGTGCTCTTTCTGAAAATTCTGAGCTTTTTCGAACATATCTTTATGCATGGTCTCTAGCGTTTCTGATACAAACGAGCTAAATTCAGCTTCTTGAACATTCTGCTTTTCTCCTGTATCTCTTCGTACTGCCACCACAGTTCCAGCTGCCATATCTTTTGGCCCAAGCTCTATACGCAAAGGAATACCTTTCTTTTCCCACTCAAAGAATTTTGGTCCAGGTCGGGCTTCGTCTGAGGTGTCTACCTGTACTAACAAGCCTGCTTCTTTGCCTTTTTCTTGAAGTTCCCTTGCTTTTGCAAAGACGGAAACCTTCTCTTCGTCTGTTTTCCAGATAGGAACTATAATTGCCTGAATAGGAGAAATTCGTGGAGGAATAACCAAACCTTTATCGTCGCTATGAACCATAATAATCCCACCAATAATCCTAGTACTTAATCCCCAGCTTGTCATCCATGCATGCTGATCTTTTCCTTCTTTATCTAAGTAGGTTACATCGAAACCTTTAGAAAACCCTTCCCCCAAAACATGCGAAGTCCCAGACTGAAGAGCCTTTCCATCTTGCATCATTGCTTCTATTGTTAGGGTTTGCTGTGCACCGGCAAATCTTTCCGAAGCGCTTTTTTCTCCTGGAATAACGGGCACAGCGCATTTCTCTTCTGCAACATATTGGTACACATTAAGCATTGTTCTACATCGGTCTTCTGCTTCTTTTTCGGCAGCATGGGCAGTGTGGCCCTCTTGCCACAGAAATTCGGTAGTTCTTAAAAACGGACGAGTTCGTAATTCCCAGCGAACAACATTTGCCCATTGGTTTAATAAGAGCGGTAAATCTCTATACGATTGAACCCAACGTGAAAATGCATCGTAAATAATAGTTTCCGATGTAGGACGGATAACACATGGTTCGTCTAATTTTTTTCCACCAGCATGGGTAACCACCGCAAGCTCTGGAGCAAAGCCTTCAACATGATCGGCCTCTTTTTCTAAAAAGCTCTGAGGGATAAGAAGTGGGAAGTATGCGTTCGCAACCCCTGTTTCTTTAAATTTGATATCTAATTCATTACGAATATTTTCCCATAAAGCATATCCATGAGGTTTTATTATCATACAACCACGAACAGGAGCATTTTCTGCTAACTCGGCTTCCCTGATAACATCTAAATACCACTGAGAATAATCTTCTTCTCGAGTGGTAATACCCTTCTTGTTATTATTTTCTTCTGATTTTTTAGTATTCATAAAGCATTAACAATAATATTACCGTAGTATCTTCAAAAAACTTAAACTATTTTTTTTGCCACCATCTTTTTTTTACAACTTTGGTATCTTCTCCTAGTGGTTTTTTCCATCGAGCTTCTTTGTCTTTATCAGTCAACCCCTGAGCTTCTCCTGCGGTAGCGCCTGTAGTATCCTCGGATGCTTCATTAGAATTATCTTCGCTCTGTTCCATTACTCCAGTATCATACAACGCATCACTCACAACACCATCTCCAAATATAATTACTACACACCCGGCAACAACTAACGCTTCTAAGACTCTACGAGCAGCTTCACGGTCTTCTAAGGATTTCATATTTCTAATTCTCTCAACCAGCCCCCTTGCAAGCGAATTATATGCACCACCACTCTTTGCATCTTTTAATGTCTCTAAAAATTTCTCATGAGGTTCTTTTCCACCACCGACAACAGAAAGTTCAGGAGACTCTAGAAGACTTTGAACAGATTTATTTTCTTTTATTTGTGCAAGAAGCTGGTCTATCTGAGCTACAACATCCTCTCGTCCTTCGCCTGCAATCACGCCCTTAATTTCTTCGAGAGTAGCAATATCACTTCGAATAATACTCGCTCTTTCTTCTGCTGGAGTTTTATCATCTTCAGGTAGCGCTAACACACGCTCAACAGACGCTATGCAATCTAAAACTTCTGCATTATATTCTTGCGAATCTTCTTTTGACATTCCTTCTACATTATCAAACGATACTGAAGCAAATTCTACTTCAGGTTTCGTTTGAACTTCTTTATCTGGAGTTGCACTCCGTTTTACTTCTTGAGGAGATAGTTGTTCTTTTCTTAACCGCATAAAAAATATTACAAACTTTTAATGCTTTCTTGAATATCATCTATTTTGTGTTCATCTGCAAGTATACTTTCGCTTTCATCAATTTTCTCAAGAAGTTCTTTGGTGTATTTTTCTATTCTTTCTTCGTTTCCTGCTTTTATGGCACGAGAAAGTTTCCCGCCAGTACGATCGAGGCGTTCGACTGTTTCTTTTGAGTCCATCGAAAGAAGTTCTATAACATTCGCTCGTATGTCTTCTGGTTGGTCGTTTAAAAATCGAATAAAATTTTCGATATCTTGATCGTTAAAAACCTTGGAGGTACTGAGCGTTGATCTTAATGTATCTAAGGATTGCATAGAAATTTTTATAGGCCTTAAGAAAGCTTAGCTCGAATGCGGGTTTGATTCAACCTGTGGATGCTCGCTTGGAGTAACAATCCATAAAATAAGGTATGGCACTATTCCTGGCAGGCCACCTGGCAGCAACAAAAAGATTGCAATTAAACGAATAATCACAACATCGACATTAAAATATTTTGCTAGGCCACAGCAAACTCCAGCAAGAACACGGCCGTTGTCGCAACGCACAAGTCTTTTTTTATCTGAATAACGAACATTCATAGTCTTTTTATCATTATAATTTCGTCGATTAAATCTCCTCTATATAAAATTTTCTCTGGAATTCTGCCAACCTCTTGAAACCCCATTTTTTTATACAGCTTATATGCTGGAGTGTTGTTCGCAAAGCAGACTAGCTCTACATGGGTAATAGTTAAAGCTCTTGCTGATTCCTTTAGTATATTCTCCATTAAATATGCGCCAAGTCCTTTTCCTCTATATTTCTTATCGATTGAAATACCAAACACCCCAACATGCATGGACCTATCCCCTTTCTTTGTGATCCCGATTACAGCAATTGCTCTTTTTTCATCAAATGCCGCGTAGTATAATTTTTTTCCGTCCTTCGACTGATCGACGATATCTCTCAACCAGGCGGATTCTTGCTCAAAGGTCAATGGTGGACCAAAATTAGAAAGTTTGGCATCTTCTGCACGAATACTGTTTATAAATTCAAGCATTGCCGTCGTATCTTCTTTTGTATCTTCAAGCGGGCGGATTGCAACCTTCTCTCCATTTTTTAATGTATATGCTGTATCCATATTACTTAGCAGCTTTTGCAGACGATTCTTTTTCGTCTTCTGGGTCTATTAAAAAGCCTTTCAAATTTGTTCGGCCAATAATCATTGGGTATTTCATATGGCTTCGGTCTATTACTGCCGCATGAACTTTGAGTTTTTTATTTTTAATTTTTATGGTTAGTGGAATAAGCACTCGGACCGTAGAACCGCTCGCAGAATGCACTGCCTGAACGTCTTTAATATCTTTAAATTTTGTTAATTTCTTTCGAAGTCTTTTTTCGAGTTTTCTGGCTTCGAGTTTTTTCATTTTAGTCTGAAGGCCTTTATTATTTTCTATTACCTCTAACACATGATCATACCCAAGCTTTTTTACTATATCAACATCTAAGGAACTCGATTGCGCGCCAGAATCTACCCGTGCTTCTACTTTTATCCTATCTTCTTCTTTCACATCGTATACGTACACGGTCTCTATTGTTTTTAAAACCTGTTTTTCTTCTTTCTCTTCTTTTTTCTTTGGTTGATGCTCTGCAAACAGTTCTTTTGAAATACGAATCCCCTGGCTTGCGTCTTCTACATCTAACCCTCTCACTCTTCGCAATCTATCTTTAAGCCCAGCTCTATTTGCTATTTGAATAGACAACCCAGGTCGAGCGTTTACCTCTAATACCACCGGGCCTTTGTCTTTTGCTAGCACAATATCCACCCCTAAGTACCCAAGTTTGCTTGCTTTTTGTGCACGAATAGAAAGCTCTAAAATATCCTCCCAGTTTGGGATTTTAAATCCCTCTATAACCTTTTTATCGCCAGGGAGCGTAATATATTTATCGTACTGAATAGC
>JABIPD010000075.1 GCA_018698735.1 Candidatus Jacksonbacteria bacterium
CTTGGTGCTTACGAATGTATACACCAATAAGCAAGAACTTGAAGAATTAAAAGACGATATAAGCGAATTAAGAAAAAATATAGAAAGTATCGATGTTTCTGTTGCCTGGTCATCGGTTCAAGATACGCATAAAAAAATTGTTCACACTATTGGGCGAGTAGATACTGCTTATAGAAAAGGACTGAATCTTCTTGAGATTGGATTACCGCTTATGGGGGTGCCAGAGTCTCATGAATATTTGTTATTACTTCAAAACAATGCCGAGCTTAGACCAACAGGTGGGTTTATTGGCACGTATGGCAGATTGGTAATGAATAATGGCGAAATAGAAACATTGTTTACCGATAATGTGTATACCTTAGATGATCCGGCATCTAAATATTTAAAGATTCCTTCTCCATGGCCGTATAAGTATTTTAATAATCAGCCGTATTGGTATTTACGAGATTCAAATTGGTCACCACATTTTCCAGATGCTGCAAGACAGGCTATTTCGTTGTACCAACAAGAAGGTGGTGAAGGTGGAATAGATACGGTTGTTGCTATAACTCCAGAATTCACGAAAGATGTATTATCTATTATTGGCGATATTACGATAGATGATACGGTTTATACCCCAGAGAATTTTTTTGAAATAGTAGAAAGCCACGTTGCGCGAGACTACGAAACGGAAGGCCTTCGTGTGTACGACAGAAAAGAGATAATTAATACCCTTGTTCAGGCGGCGCGTAAAAAAATAGTAAAAGAAGCGAGTGTAGAAACGTTAACAAAGATTGCTCAGGCGGCACTTGTGAATATAGACGAACGACATATTCTTTTGTTTTCGAATAATGCAGATATCCAGCAAGGATTGCAATTAAGAAATTGGGCGGGGGAGGTGAATGAAGATGTTGTTGGTGATTATATTATGGTGATAGATACGAACTTAGGTAGTTTAAAAACAGATCCTTTTGTAGAAAGAACATTAGCGTATTCTCTTGTTTTAGATAAAGATGGAAAGCTGCAAGCCAAGCTTGATATTACCTATAAAAACACCGCCTCGTTTACGTGGAAGACTACGCGGTACAGAACATATACTCGAGTATATGTACCTAAGGGTTCTCTTTTTGTAGATGTAGAAGGCAATGAAACAAATCTTAATATAACCTCGGAGTATAATAAGAGTGTTTTTGGAACATTTATCTCTATTGAACCTGGGGAAGAAGAAACATTAAGTTACACCTATATTCTTCCAGAAGAAGTTGGAGAGTATATTAAAAAAGTACAGTATTCGCTATTAGTACAAAAACAATCAGGCACTCTCGGCCATGAATTTTTTGGGGATATTCATTTAAATAATTCGAAATTTGATTTGCAAGGAATTTTGAATACAGATTTTTCTTTTTCATCTCCAGTAAAATAATTTTTTACAAAAGGAGCAGCGCCGAGGTCTTGCGAGACAACGGCGCTGGTTACGGAGCAGACATGCGGTCTTCTCCTAGAATCCGAAGGTACGGTGCTCGAGAAAGGCGGCAAGGAGTCCGCCGACAATGAGCAGTAGGGCGCATACGATTCCTCTTACAATTGGAATCTCTACGGCCCTGGTAGCATGATCCTGCAGAGAGTCTGGAAGCCAAGCTAGGATCTGGGACATTGTCATCACCTTTCAGCGTGATTCAGGCCGTGGTCAAGGCGACTCCTGAAGTCAGCATGGCGTTCATATTCCATCAGGAGGAATAGAATCCCATAGAGCATTCCTTCAAGGAGAATGCAGTTGATAGCTACAAGGATAGATTTCACGGCTGAGTTCTCCTTAAGAAAGGGCTTTTAGTTTCTGAAGCGCGTTTTCTGCTTCAGCGAGTTTTTCTTGTTCTTTTTGTACAATAGATTGAGGAGCGTTGTCAATAAAGGAGGCGTTAGAAAGTTTATTTTTGAGTGCTTTAATATATTTTTCGAGTTTTTCTATTTCTTTTTTTGTTTTTTCTTTATTTACTGGAACATGAAGCGTAATAGTAACACCAGATTCCTGAATAACATGTCCTTTTTGTGGATAGTCTTTATTGGAAAGTGTAACACGTGCGAGTTTTTCAAAAAGATTTTGGTTTTTTGTAATTAGTTTTTGCTGAGCAGGTTTTGCGGTTATTACGGCATCAATAATATTTGATGCTTCTACCTGCAATTCTGCTCGGGCAGTTCTGATAGCAATAATAATATTTTGGATTGTTTTAAAATCGGTAACTGGTTTATGTTTTTTGTTTTCTGGCCAAGATTCAACAATTAATAGATCTTCATTTTTTGTTGAGCCAGAAAGTTCGTTCCAAATACGCTCTGTTACAAATGGAGTAAACGGGTGCCAGAGTTTTAGAAGGGAAGTAAGAATATATAAAAGTATGTCGTCTTTGCCTGCTCCGTCCGATCCGCCGACTGGCGGAGAGTGACTGGGGTCTTTTTCTATTTTTGCAATTTCTAAATACCAGTCAGCAAGTTCGTTCCAAGTGAATTCTCTCAATGTTTCTGCTGCAGCAGAGAGCTCGAACGCCTCTAAATGGTTTGTTACTTTTTCAATTGTAAAATGAAGTTGAGAAAGAATCCATTCATCGCTGAGGGTAGTAGGTTTTGGAGTTTTTGTTATTATTTTAGGCTTTTGAACGCTAGTAATAATAAAACGTGAAATATTCCAGAGTTTGTTTACAAAATTTCTGTAACCAGCGATTTTTTCTTCGTAAAGCCTACTGTCGTTTCCAGGTGTCGCGCCAACAATTAAAGAAAGCCGGAGTGCATCGGTTCCGTATTTTTTAATCATATCTAATGGGTCTATGCCATTTCCAAGGCTCTTAGACATTTTACGGCCTTGCTTGTCTCTTACCATTCCATGCAGATAGACCGTTTCGAATGGTATTTCTTTCATACCATAGGTTGTCATAAGAATCATTCTTGCAATCCAAAAGAAAAGAATATCGTATCCGGTTTCAAGAACATTTGTAGGATGAAAGGTTTTAACATCTTTTGATCGTTTCTTCCATTGTGTGAGTGTTTCGTTGTCTTTTGGGCTTTCCAAGAGAGTTGAAAATGTCCATTGCCCAGAAGAAAACCATGTATCAAGCGTGTCGGGATCTTGTTTCCAGGTTCCTTCTTTCGTAGGCTTTGAAATACTTATTTCTGTTTCTTCTTTTTCGTTATACCAAACTGGAATACGGTGACCAAACCAAATTTGCCTGGAAATACACCAGTCATGGAGATTTTCTATCCAGTGGAAATAAGTTTTATTGAATCGATTTGGAACAATAGAAATATCATTCGATTTCACAACATCGAGAGCTATTTCTTTAAGGGACTGTTTTTTTCCTTTCCATTCAACGGCTTTGGTGTCAACAGAAATAAACCATTGTTTAGAGATAAGAGGCTCCACTGGCGTGTCGCAAAGATAACAAACAGACAAGTTGTGTTCGTATTCGGTGTTTATTTTTTCCACCAACCCTTCTCTTTTCATTTTTTCAACAATTTTTTCGCGGGCTTGGTTTGCATTTTGGCCTGCAAATTCTCCTGCGTGTCCGGTGAGTTCTCCTTTTTCATTAATTATTTGAACTATAGGAAGGTTGTGTTTTTGGGCGAGTTCAAAATCGATAAAACTATGTGCCGGTGTAATAGTCATTGCCCCTGTTCCTTCTTCCATATCCGCGGCAGTATCTGCAATAACATGCGCCACTATGTCTCCATTCATCCAGGGTATGGTAAGTGTTTTACCTACAAGGTCTTTGTATCTTTTATCTTCTGGGTGAACAATAATTGTTTTGTCTAAAAATTTTGTCTCTGGGCGAGCGGTTCCAATGGTGATTGGTCCGTATTTAAAGTAATAATAATTTCCTTTGGTTGTTTTGTGTTTTACTTCGTCGTTTGCAAGCGTCGAAGCACATCGTGGGCACCAATTAACAATACGGTCTCCGCGATAAATAATCCCATCGTTGTGCATGGTTATAAATGTTTCTTGCACTACTTTCGTAAGCGTTGGGCTTAATGTATAAGCTTCCCGGGTCCAATCGCACGAGGATCCCATTTTACGAATTTGATTTCTGATGGTGTCTCGAGAGTCTTCCACAAAATCTTCAACTTCTTGTAAAAATTGTGTTCGCCCTAAATCGTGACGAGTTTTGCCATCTTCTGCTATCAATTTTTCTACTCTATTTTGTGTCGCTATCGAGGCATGATCTGTTCCTGGTACCCAAAGAGTTTTTTTCCCTTGAAGTCTATTGTAGCGAATTAAAATGTCTTGGATTGCAAGCATCGAGGCATGCCCCAAATGAAGCGTTCCAGTAGCATTTGGAGGCGGCATAGATATGGTAAACGGATTTTTTCGCTTACCAGGCAGTTTATCTGGATTAAAAAAGCCAGATGACTCCCATTTTTTATAGATATCATCTTCGTGTTTTTTTGGTTCGTACGCTTTTTCCAGGCTCTCTTTAGATTTTTTCATACATGTATAGGGTAGCGACTTTATGTCTTTTAGGCAATTAGCTATATTGACAAATGATTGATTTGTGGTAGTATCTATTCTGCGTTGCGAAACATTCGTGGACGCATTTTTCGTTCTTTTGCTCTGAGACGATAACAGTAACCTCAAACTCAAACGGAGGCCGTGAACGTGGAAGAGCCAATAGACCCAGCGATCAAAGCCGCAATGGAAGATCCTGAGTTAAGGCGCTGTTTGCTTGAAGCTGGGGTGACCAACCCTGTCTTCACTCGAGATCCAGGTGTTTTGGAGGGTGGAAGAGTGGTTGTTCGTGCAATTGCTCCTCACCCAAACGCACCTGCAGCTCAGCTTGTTCATGAGATGACAGTTCCGCTTTAGGGGCTGGGTACGTACTGGTGGTGCCGAGGAATGTTCGTTTCCTCTGCACCGCTTCTTATTTTAGTGAAAGATTTGGGTTAGCAATAAAAGATTTTTTGGTTGGTTTTTTAAACATTGCAGCAATGCCAATCATAGCGGCATTATCTGCTGAAGTTTTTTCTCTGGGAACCCGCAGTTCTATTTTTTGTTCTTTGGCGAGATTGTGAAGGTTTTTTCGTAATAATGAATTGGCTGCAACGCCTCCTCCGACAATTACAATGTGTGGAGAGTGTTTTTTTATGGCTTTTTTGGTTTTTTTAATCAACACATCTATAGCTGCTGCTTGAAAAGATGCTGCTACATCGTTTTTGTTGTACGAAGGATTATCTTTTATGTAATACAGTACCGCTGTTTTTAAACCCGAAAAACTAAAATTAAAATCAGTAGAATCTAGCATGGGGCGAGGGAAGTCTATAGCTTCTGCGTTCCCACTTTGGGCTGTAGTTTCTATGGAAGGACCACCAGGGTAGGGAAGATTTAGCATTTTCGCTACTTTATCGAATGCTTCTCCTACAGCGTCGTCCATGGTTTCTCCAATAATATCGTATTCACCGTGTTTTCGCATGAGCACTAATTGAGTGTGGCCACCAGAAACAAGCAATGCAAGGATTGGAAAATCTATTTTTTTTTCGCTCGCAAGGCTGGAATATATGTGGCCTTCCATATGGTTTATTGGGATGATTGGTTTTTCCCATGCATATGCAAGTGCCTTTGCTGTCTC
>JABIPD010000086.1 GCA_018698735.1 Candidatus Jacksonbacteria bacterium
AACAAGGTTGGCGAAGAAACTTCTGAATTCGAAATAGCTGGCGAATTAAATGCAACGACCGTTCAATTCTCGCAAGAAGATTTATTAAAGCTTTTAAAACAACAGTACACCATATCGCTGCCTGCGGGATATTCACTCCTAGGGTTTAATGACCATAGCATTAAATGGAGCTTGGAATCTGTTAATGAAGATGCTACCGAAGCAACAATACGAGCCGAAATGGAAGTATTTGCAACCCTTACCCCGAATTCAGATGTTATAGACCCACAAGAACTTGTTGGCCTTAAAGTAAACGATATTAAAGAGGTATTACTCTCGAATCCAAATATATCTGCGATTAAAGTAACGTTTTGGCCGTTCTGGAGAAACACCGCTCCGCCATTCCCACACCGAATTACGGTTGTTATAGAAAATAACGAAGAAGATTTAGAATAATCCACAAAATTTCTAATTGTACTAATTACTCTAATTTCTAATTAAATCCCAAGGACCAATAAACAACCAACAAAATACATCAAATATTGAGGTTTGAGATATTGGACATTGATTAGATCAATTAAGAATTAGGTTAATTAGACATTTATTAGCATCAATTTTATTGAGCAAATTTGACACTTACCCTCTTTCCCTACTATAGTAAAGCCGCTATTAGAACCTTTGTATGTGTTTATGTCGCCTCACCAACGACCAGCATACCCAAACTAAATAAATGAAGTTTCTTCTGAATTCTCGTTGAAACGAGGTGCGCAGCCGCTGCATGCGGTGAGCACGCGTTTTAACGAAAAAGGAGACGCAATGCGATCGGCGGAGTGATTTTTCAATCTCTGATTGAAAACACGTAGCTGTGAGCGTTGTGGCGACGCGCGTGGGTGGAACCGTCTCATACATAAATGGGACCCCAAGTTATATTCATCATAGAACTCTCTATGGTGGACAGAACTTGGGGCTATTTTAATTTCAAATTTAAAATTTTTAATTTAAAATTATTTGTTGAAAAATCTTTTATACATTTCCTCTATGAAAAACATTGATATTCAAAGACATTCATTAGCTCATATCATGGCATATGCCGTGCAAGACATTTTTAAAGAAAAAGGACTGGCTACTTTTGGTGTTGGCCCGGTAATAGAAAACGGATTTTATTACGACATTAAGACCCCAGAACCCATTACCGATACCGATTTAAAAAAGATCGAGAAAAAAATGAAGCATCTTATTAAACAAAACCATGCCTTCGAAAAACAAGACATGCTTATTTCTGATGCAATCGCCAAATTCGAAAAAATGGATCAGCCGTATAAAGTAGAATTATTAGAAGATATAAAAAAACATGGCACTACCGTAATGAACGAAATAGATGCCACAGAAGAAGACAAAGACACCAACGCACAGACCGTAAATAAAGTTACGTTGTTTAGTACTGGCGAGTTTGTAGATTTATGCCGCGGCCCGCATGTAGATAACACCAACCAAATTACCGCTTCTTTCTCGCTCACAGCCCTTGCTGGCGCATATTGGCGCGGAGACGAAAACAACGACCAACTCCAACGAGTGTATGGTGTTGCTTTCGAGACTAAAGAGGCGCTCGACGAGTATCTTCACATGATAGAAGAGGCAAAAAAACGCGACCATAAAAAATTAGGTAGAGAGTTAGATTTATTTACTTTTTCAAAACTGGTTGGAAGCGGGCTGCCGTTGTTTACCCCGAAAGGTACTATTCTTCGTGAACAGCTTCAAAATTTTGTAAACAGTCTTCGCGACAAACGCGACTATTCGCGTGTGCAGATTCCTCATATCACTAAAAAAGATTTATACGAAACCTCTGGACATTGGGAAAAATTCGCCGATGAGCTTTTTCGTATAACAACACGCGAGGGTCACGAATTTGCAATGAAACCAATGAACTGTCCGCATCATACCCAAATTTACGATGCCACTAAACGTAGCTACAAGGAATTACCTATACGGTATTCAGAAGCAACAGCAGTATACAGAGACGAGCAATCTGGGGAGCTTTCTGGTTTGTCGCGCGTACGCGGGTTTACGCAAGACGATTCACATATTTTCTGTAGAATGAACCATATAGAACAAGAGGCTTTCGATGTCTGGGATTTAATAAACGAATTCTACACACCATTTGGAATGGAGTTACAGGTTCGATTTTCTCGGCATAATCCAGAAAATTTTAAAGCGTATCTTGGAACCCCAGAAATTTGGAAGAAATCTGAGGCTCAATTAAAATCTTTAATAGAAAAACGTGGCGTAGAATATATCGACGGCGTTGGAGAGGCAGCAATGTATGGCCCAAAGATAGATTTTATTGCCAAAGATTCTTTAGGCCGCGAATGGCAACTCGCAACTATCCAATTAGACTTTAACCTACCCGAGAGATTCGATTTAAGTTGTATTAACGAAGACAATAACGACGAACGAATTGTAATGATGCATATAGCAGTAATGGGCTCGATAGAAAGGTTTATGTCTATTCTTATAGAACATTTTGCTGGCGCTTTTCCTTTATGGCTGTCGCCTGTTCAGGTTTCTGTTCTTGCGGTAAGCGAAAAGTTTGTAGATAAAGCCCAAGAATTTGCAAACGAGTTAAGGAGCGCTGGCATTCGAGTAGAAGTAGACGACTCAAATGAATCTGTTGGTAAAAAAATCCGCAATACCGAAAAAGCAAAAACGCCGTATATATTAGTATTTGGAGAAAAAGAAGCAACCTCCGACACACTTGCTGTCCGTAGCCGAGGCTCTTCTGATACGGTAGAGTTATCTCGTACTGATTTTATCTCCAACTTAACAAAAAAAATCTCTTCACAAGAGAAAGAATTGTAAAAGCAATTGGAATAACACACCCCGGTCCTCCGGACCACCCCTCTTAATAGAGGGGAAACTGCATAACTCCCCTCCTATCAAGGAGGGGCTGGGGGAGGTGTTGTGTGCCATCCCCTCCTTTAGAAGGAGGGGACTGAGGGGTGGTTTTCATTAATCAATGGCTCATAATGTGAGCCGTTGTTTTTTTGTAAAAGAAAACTGGGAGCCGCACGTTGCGCTACCCCCAATTTGTGTCCTCTGCCTCGACATCAGGCTGCGACGCGTTCTCGCTCAACACTGATATTGTGGTGAGAAATCGAGTACGTATAGGTTCCATTCGTAGCAACCCGCTCGACTCCCATAGCCCATGCGACGATAAGCACTGTACGAACAGCGCCTCTTTCGCACTTTGGAACCGCAGTCCAATCCAGACCATCCACCGACCGAGCTGCTGCCTCTAGGTCGGGAACTGGATTATTCCGTGAATACGGAAGTGTCCTTGCCAGTAACACCGAAACCTCCCTTTCCGTTGTTTACGCTGAGAAGGAAACCTTTTCTCCGGTCTCCTACTGAATCGGTCCCTAACAGCCGTCACTCGCCCACTCGACCCGCGAGACACGCTTAACAGCCCACTTATTGCCAACAAAGGCCGCATTCCGCCCGTTCATCAGTGCGACACCCAGGCGAAGGCCTACTGTGTCTCGATAGTCCGGATGCACAGTCTCCATATCGCACTCGGCCATCATGGCTTTTGCAGCCGCTTTGCTAATAGCCATTCCCGGGGGTCCTCCGATTGTTGCGATGGTAATCTCCTCGCCGTCAATCTCGACAGTCTGGCGATCGCTCACTGTCTCGACGACTACCTGCGTCACTTGCGTATCTGCTTGCAGCATCTCTCGTACCCCTTTGGCATGTTCGGAGGAACAGTCGTTTTCGGATACTCACACCATAATAAAAACCATCATTTTTGTCAATAATTTCATTTAATATACTAACTATCCCCCCTCCTAAATGTAGAGCCTGTCCTGCCGTGCCCCGTCCTTGTGACGGGGAGTGACTAGCGAAGGAAGGGGGTTAGGGGGCGGTATATACCAAACGGTTATCCACACGAGAAACAAGCAAGAAACCCATTTTTTACGTATACTAACAATAATCTATTAATTTTTATTTACGAATATGAAACATAAATATTCTTTGTTATGTATTGCCGCGACTCTAGCATTTACGCTGGGTGCTGTTGCAATGGTGCAAGCTCAAGATACCAACGGTGAACCAGTAGTAACCGAAGTAGATTCATCGCAAGATATTGCACCAGAAGAAATAGCCACAGACGAACAAGTAACATCTAACGACCTTGGAGTTGAAGAGCCGTCTTTACTGCCAACAAGTAGGTTTTATTTCTTTAAAAACTGGAAACGTTCGGTTGATCTTGCATTAACGCGTGATCCTATAAAAAAGGCCGAGAAAAGATTACAATTTGCCAACGAAAAAATAGCAGAGGCACAAATAGTAATAGACGAAAAATTAATAGATAACCCAAAAGCAGCAGAAAAAGCAACAAAAATAATAGAGCATGCACAAGCAGATATAGAAAAAGCCTCCGAACGAATAGAAAACATAGAAGACAAAAGCGACGAGAAAGTAAAAAAGCTGGTTCAAAAAATGGCAGAGAACCAGATAAAACATCAGAAAGTTTTTGATAAAATAGAAAAACGCTTCGAGGACCACGATTTAATCCCCGATCAATTCGTAGGCCAGATGAACGATATTAAATCGAAAGTCGCAAAAGCAACCGCACAAGCGATGGTAAACGGTGTAGAAAATCCAGATCAGATGAGAGAGGCATTCGAAAGCGCAATGAACAACCAACGCGGCAGCGAATTACGGCATTTTAGAAATGTAGAAATTTTAGATAGATTCGAAGAGCACTTACCACAAGAAGCACAGCATGCAGTACAGATAGCACGAGAAAAAGCTCAAGATTTAATTGCAAAAGTAGCAGAAAAAGAACAAGAAAAATTCGCGCAATACGTACGCCACTCTGTAGGAGACATGACCCGACATATTAAAGTGCTAGATGACTTGCGCGGTTCTGAGGGTTTTTCTGCAGACCAGGTGGAAAACATAGAAGAGCTCAAATTACATACCGCACAACGCTTCGAAGACCAATGGGACAGAATAAAAGACGAGCAAACAAGAGGCCGGCTTATAGACCACCTGCAAGACGGCAACCCCGACAACATTCGGGTTATTAAACAGCTTAAAAATTTCGGAGATGAAGACTTCGAAGAAGAAATGAAGAAAGCAGATATTAAAGCCGCTCAAAAATTTAAAGAAAAATTTAAAGACGATCCAGAGGCAATAAAAACAGCCAACACATTCGAACGTTGCCGAAAAAACCCAGATGCTACCTGTTTCGAAGTTATGGACTCGTTAGAAGATAACTTAACAGACGAACAAAAAGAATTTATTCATGATATAAAAGTAGAATCTGCTGAACGAGTATCAGAAAAAATCCGGCTAGAAGGCGACGATTTCGAAAAACGATTTGCTACCAACTCTCCACAACATATAGAAGTGCTTCAAAATTTACGAGACAAACTGCCGCCGCAAGCACGCGAAGGAATAGAAAGAGCATTAGAAGTACAAACCAGAAATATTAACCGCCAGCTTCGCAACAACGAAGACTCAGAAATTTTCGAAAAACTAAGAGGGCAAATAGAGGGCCAAGAAGATATTAAAAGAGAAATAGAACGCCGATTCGGAGATGTAGACGAAGTGTTTAAAGAACGAAGAGAGGAATTCGAAAGATTCGAACAAGATTTTGCACGACCAATGCCGCCTATCCCCTCCCCAGAAGCTCAAGAAGAGTTTAAAAGACGACTCGAGCAAGATGGAGCATCTGCAGACGAAATAGAACAAAAGCTTCGACAGCAGTTTAATAACCGTTCAGACAATTCCCAAGGCCAAACTCCTCAAGGTATTCAGGCAGATAGACAAGATAATGCTGGACACAACAATGGAGCTATAAATAATAACAGAGATGAAGACGGAAATAGAGATTTTGACCGAGATCGTGATAACAGAGATCTTAACCGAGGAGATCAAACCGACGAAAACAGACGGCTTCTTCAACAGAGAAACGAAGAAGAGTTTAAACGGGCAGAAGAAAGAGCACGGCAGCAAAACAATGGACAAGGGCCAGACGATGCATTAAGAAAAACATTCGAAGACCAGCTTCGAAATAACCAAAACGGCAACCTTCCTCCACTCCCTATTCCTCCTGGATCTAATCTAAAACAACCGTTAACACAATAATTTGCTTTCTCTCGTTATTTAAGTACATAGACGAGCGTTTTCCCCCTCTCTTAAGGTAAGAGAGGGCTGGGGAGAGTTATTGCTCCTTACAAAACCGCGACTTGCCCTAAGTCGCGGTTTTCGTTATGGTCATAAAGACCTGGACCTGTCATTGCGAGCCATGCGAAGCAATCTCTGCATATGCTTCTTTCGTCATCCAGCCTGCCCCGTCCGTAGTCTGCTTGACAGAGTGACTGGGGAGGAGACTG
>JABIPD010000038.1 GCA_018698735.1 Candidatus Jacksonbacteria bacterium
AGGGTTTAACAATTGACTCTGTTTTAAAAAAAGACCAACAAGTTTATTTGCATCCTAGCACAGCCTCTGACATGGATTTAGGTGGAGATACAATTGATATTACCGCCAGTATTCACCCGAGTGTAAAAAAAGTTGCTTTACAAGTTATGAAAAGTATTCCGGGTTTATCACTGGCTGGTATAGACTATATGTCTCAAGATATTTTTTCTAATCAAACTCCAGCTCGATATCGGATTATAGAGGTGAATACCTCCCCTTCGCTTGATTGGAATGAATTTCCGCTGGTAGGGAAGCGCCGAAATGTTTCGTACGAAGTTTTAAAAATTATGTTTCCGGAGTTAAAAAAACAGTAAACAATAGTGTTGACCAATAAAAAAACAGGGTGTTATTTCCTTGTTTTTTTATTCAAACAAAGAAAGATATTTGCTGTATCCTTCCTTTTGCATGTCTTCTTTTGCTACAAATCTCATAGCTGCAGAATTCATACAATATCTAAGGCCCGTTGGATCTGGGCCGTCATCAAACACATGTCCAATGTGTGAATCCGAATATCGCGATCGAATTTCTGTACGCGGGAAAATTAAAAAGAAATCTTTTTTCTTTACAATAAACTGCTCGTCTATTGGTTGCCAGAATGAAGGCCAGCCAGTTCCAGATTCATATTTATGAGTAGAAGAAAACAGCGGCTCCCCAGAGAGAATATCTACATAAATACCTGTTGCTTTATTAGAATTATACTCGTTTTCAAACGGCGTTTCTGTGCCTTCTTCTTGGGTAACGTTGTATTGCAAAGGCTCTAACGTTCTTTTAAGTTCCTCTTGAGAGGGTTTGGTGTAACGTTGCCATCGGTTGTTTGTGGGCGATGAAGCCACTGGTTTAGTATTTTCGTCTTGTGGCATAGAATCAGTATTTCCCCAGATAGATTCAAGATACGAATCTCTGCCAGAGCCTGTTCTGTAGTGCTTGTATCGAAGGGGATTTTTTTTATAATAATCTTGGTGGTAATCTTCTGCTTGCCAGAATTCATCGGCTTTTTGTATATCTACCACAATCGGTTTTTTATATACCATTTGTTTTTGTAAGTTTTTAATAACTTTCTCTATTGCTGTTTTTTCTTCTGCGGTTTGGTAGTAAATAGCAGGTGCGTATTGGTTGCCTCTGTCGTAGAAAGAGCCTGAGTCGTCTGTAGGGTCGACATGCCTAAAGTAATAAAGAACAAGTTCTTCGTAAGAATGTTGTGTTGAATCGTACAGAACTTTTATAGATTCTCTGTGAGATGTTGAGCCAGCGGCAACTTGCTCGTAGCTTGGCTGTTGCTCGGTTCCTCCCATGTACCCAGAGATAGATTCTATTACTCCTGGGAGTTTTTCAAAATCGCTTTCTATACACCAAAAACATCCGCCAGCAAAATAAGCAATAGCAGTGTTTTCGCTTGTAACAGCGGTGTTTATTTTAGTGATAGTATTTCTGCCTTTATTTTCTATTTTATAAATAATGAATCCTGCTGCTATAAGCAGAATAAATGAAATGAGTGCTATTTTTTTATTATTGCTCATTTTACGATTATAACACACTCTAAAATACCTCCAAAACAGTAGTTGACATTGTTTGGTAATAGTGTTATTGTGTGTCCAGTCGAATTGAGCTTATTTGTGGCCTTGTGTGGTTGGTTTGGGAAGCTATGACGCGACCTACCAAACACAAAGGAGATACCATGAACTGGCTCAATGCATCAGACATCTCAGAAACTGGTTCAAGCGCCGAGGCTGCGGTCTTAGGCTTTATCCAAAAATGGGGTCTGATTGGCGAAATTGTGCTAGGGGCTTGGGATGCAGTGGATCCGCTCCGCTGCTTGTATGCTGCCGATGAATACCTTGGCTACGCCAAGAGATTCTTAGAGGCTGCAACCCAAGCTGCTGTCAGCATCGCCGACGAGTGGACGGATTTTCCAGGGTTTGTGGAGGAACTTGTGCGAAGGGCTTTCTCGCCTTCACAAGTAGTACCGAACACAAAACTTGGAAGACCGTTCGCCCGAGAAGAAGACATCCAGGCCATTGCTCGTAGCATCACAGAGCAAGTCGAGGCTTTGGGTGGAATGGATCGGCTCTTACCAAAGAGTTGATCTGTCTGCAGAGACCGCCAAGTAGCATCAGAGCGAACGGCGGCCTTTTTTGTTTTAGTAAAAAAAGAGACAGGTTTTATCATTTGTACACAAAGGAGTATACTAATAAGATTATTATTTTTGATTTATTCTATGGATAATGCAATTCATCCTTCCTCTTCTGGCGAACAGCCATCAGAAGAAAAAAATCTCGAAAAAAAAGAAATTTCAGGAAAAAAGAAAGGTTTATTAATTCTTGCAGTAGGGTTAACCGTAATAGCGGTTATAGGGACAATAGTATTTGTGTTGCTTAACAGAAAAGGCGGCGGTGGAAGTGGCGATGATAGTGGTTCATCTATAGCTACAATGATTCCTATTTGGGCGGCGGTGTTTATTCCAATTATTGCTAGTAAAAATAAAGATAAAAATGAATCAAGTTCCCACAAAAAAGCAATCTTAATTGGTGCGGTTGGTTTAACAGTGTTGCTTGTATTAGGCACCGTATTCTTTGTGTTTTTTAGAGGTTAGTGGTTATAGATAAAGCAATTCTGGATCTATCCATTGGTTAAGCTCTTCTTTTGATTCTACGTATCCGCGAATATTTTCTTTTGAAGTATTTGTTATCCCCAAGTGAAGGTGTTTTCTTTCGCCATCGGTCTCTTCTGTCCCTCCGGCTCCAAGAAAGCCTATCTCTTCTCCAGGAATGAGGAATTCGCCAGCTTCTTTAAGCACACTATCCAACGAAAGATGTCCATACAGTACGGTAATATCTTTGTCGTCTAATAAACAGTTCTGCGTAACTAGTCCGCCATATCCTTGGGCTATTTTTTTTGTCTTTAATGGTCCACCACAAATGGCAAAGACCGGAACATTGCTATCTGCCTCTCCAGAAAGAATTTCGTAATCTGTTCCTGTGTGATACCCACTAAACTTTTCTGGTTGAATTGGTGATGTTTCTGAGGTGATATGTATTCCGAAGGGTTTAGTTATTTCTCTTTTGTCTGTATCAACTAACGGATCGGTATAGCTTGCGGTGTCGGTATAATATACAATGTTGTTCACGAATTCTTCGAATTTTTCTTTTGGATAATCTGGATTGCGGGCTATTACATAAAAATAGGTCGGACTTGTGGTTGCGAGCCGAATATCTATTAAATCGTGGCGTTCGTTTCTCCACGAGGGCTGATAAGGAAAGTTTGCAACTCCTGGTTTTTTTTCTATGTCATACCTCGTGGCAGCATGATTATTGCTTGTGGTTTTTTCTTGTTCGAAAATGGTAACCGTAGACAGTGTAAGAAATCTGCTTGCTCTAAAATATCGAATAAATATTTGAGACTGCTCGCGCGCAGTAGCTGCCTCTACGGTTGGATCGTATATATTTATGCTTTCTATTTCTGGGATATATTCAATATTAAACGGCGATGGAATTTTTGCTTGAAATTGAAACACATTTAACATCTCCGCAAAATGCGCGGTGAGAGGGGTATTAATAATTTCTTCTGGAATATCTGCTAGCGGCAAAACTGGGTTATCTGGAGTTTGTTGAGATACAGGCAAAGATTCTTTTTGTGTGCAACCTGTTGTAAGAAGAACAATAACGACCGCGACACCTAAAAAGATAATACATTTTTTATTCATAGTAATTAAAAGTATAACATACTCTTTACAAAGAACATGGTTCCGGTAAGGTGAAGATACTATGAAAAAAAATTCTTTGATCGCTGGAGTGCTGTTGCTTCCATTTGTTCTTGCCGGGTGTATTAATTTAACCGCTACTGGTTTTTTAAATTGTTTAGATGGCTCTGGGAATATTTTAACTGAATCGAAAGAATTGCAGAATTTTAATAGCGTTACACTTCGAGGCCAAGGAGATTTATTCTTAACCCAAGCAGATGAATTTTCGGTGCGGGTAGAGACAGACGATAATATTTTGCAGCAATTAGAAGTAACAGTGAAAGGGAATGTTTTAGAGATAGGCCCAAAGGCTGGTGTGCCGTGTTTAGATCCTACAGAGGCAATAAACGTGTGGGTAACAATGAAAGAAGTAAAAGCTATTTCGATAAACGGCTCAGGGTCTATTATAGGACAGTCTAAAATTACCTCCGACAACTTATCGTTTAATATTAGTGGTTCTGGAAATGTAAATGCCGATATTGCAGTAAGTAATATAAGTACTACCATTTCGGGGTCTGGAAAAGTTGTGCTTAGTGGAACAGCACGCTCTCAAAGTTTTGTTGCAAGCGGGTCTGGAAAACTTCAATCTTTTAATTTAGACACCAAAATATCTACCGTCACTATTAGCGGATCTGGAAAAGCAGAGGTAAAAGCTCAAGAGTCTTTAAACGCTACCATCAGCGGAAGCGGAACAGTGTTTTACAAGGGAGATGCTCATATAAACCAGAAAGTTTCTGGTTCTGGGACAATAAAGCATATTTTGTGATATAATATAAACGTAATTTTATTCGTTTTATATTTTATACACTATGGAGCTTTCCATATTTCTTGGTAAAGTTGTAGCTTGGTATTTGGTTATTGCTGGTGCTTCGATTTTAATCAACAGAAATTTCATTAAGGAGTACACAAAGGGGTTTTCAAAAAACGCAGCTTTGTTGTATTTTGCCGGTGTTATTTCTCTTATTATTGGTTTAATGATGGTGATAAGCCATAATATCTGGGCTAGCGACTGGCGAGTTGTTGTAACAATCGTCGGTTGGCTCGCACTCTTGAAGGGGATTGTATTGCTTGTGTCTCCTTCGAGTATGATAAAAGTTGCACGTGCATGGCGGGATTCGATATTCCTTTCTATAAGTACTATTATTCTTGTTTTGGCTGGAATCTATATGCTCTACGGGCTGTATTTCTAAAAATATTTCTGATGTTTGAAGTTTTGGGGTTGATCTATAAAACCCCTTTTTTTGTTGCGGAAAAACTGTTTTTTTGGTATTGTACGAGAACTCTACAATATCGTACGTTGAGTACTGGTGATCGTAAATGCCAAACAGTAAAGGTCCGTGCCGGTGTTCATGTGGGAGGATGAAGAGAGGTTTGTTGTTATAGGCTTCGACGAATCAAGAGTGGAAGGAGATGGGATTTGGATTAGACAAGCATATTACGGGTATGTTCGGATACGAGTAACGTCTCACGGGAAGGCATATCTAACCGTAAAATCTCGATCTGAAAAGAAAAGAGAAAAATTTCAGTTCGAGATTCCGTTCTTTTATGGCCTTTCAGCGTTCTTTGTCTCTCGAGCTAAGTACATGCTCGAGAAAATTCGATACAAGATCGACGGTTGGGATGTAGATATCTTTCAGGGCGATAAGCTTGGCGGCCTTGTAGTCGCAGAGCTTGAAAGACAATCTGCTTCTTGCTTCGACGATATAACGTTCCCTCGGGAATTCAAAGGGAGTAATCGAGTTCGTGTTACGGGAAATGCATGGTTTAGGAACCATCGCCTTGCTCGAGCTAAGCGAATTCCTCAACTCGATAGCCCTCCTGTTGCTGTGTGACTGCATGGCAACGGGTTTTTTTTGTTTAATATTTTGATTAAACTTTTAATTATGATACACTGATGTGAATGTGTAATTAATTTATATATATATGAGTACTCACGGAAAAATATTTGGATTTGTTGTTCTTGTTGCAATTGTAATTATTGCTATCTCTTTAAATAATAGAGCACAACAAACGCCCACGGTTTCTGACAACACCCCGCCGATTCAATCTGCCACTGGTTCAGCGAATCTTTCATTTGTTTCTCAGCTAGGAGACGGAACGTATGTTGTAGACGAGGAAAATACAACTCTTGGTTGGTCTGCTGAACGTATTGTTGGTAGTAATCATTCTGGCACTGTTCCAGTTCAAGGATCAGTCGAAATAACAAGCGAAGAAGCAACAGGAGTTTTTACTATTGATATGACTCAAATTTCAGAAGCTACATCGAACACTCGTTTTTTAGGGCATCTTGCCTCTGCTGATTTTTTTGACGTAGAAACATATTCAACTGCTATATTGTCTTTAACCGATATCTTGGGAGCCGAAGGAGATAATGCATATACTGTGATGGCAGATTTAACAATAAAAGATATTTCGAATTCCATCACATTTCCTGTAGAAATTACAGAAGCAGATAATCAAATTACTGCAGTAGCAGACTTTGAGATAGACAGAACAATGTGGGATATTAATTTTGATTCGGGTTCCATATTTCAAGAGATCGGCGATAAAGCAATAAAAGACGAGATCCAATTTAATCTCCAACTTTCTCTTGTAAAGGAATAGATGTACTCACTGCTTGTGGTGCAAAGATGTGATATACTTTGAATATTAAGTATTCATTATTTCTTACATATGGCAGAAGAAAAAAAGAAGAAAAAATATAGTAACCCAGGTGATGGAAGTGTAAATGCCGTATCTGCTGTTGCTCCTCATACAAATGTAATGGCGATTCTTTCGCTCATATTTGCATTTGTGTTTGGTCCACTTGGAATTATTTTTGGGATTATTGCATTATCTCAAATAAAAAAAGACCCAAGTGCAACCGGAAAAAAGCTTGCTCTAGCAGGAATTATTATTCCTATTATCGGAATTATTATAGCTGCAATTTTAGCAGCTCTGGGATTTTTTATTTCTAAATAAAGAACTAAAACAAAAGGTATGGCGAATGTGTTTGTAACTCGGAAAATTCCAGAGAGTGGATTAAAATTGCTTCAAAAAAAGCATACGGTTCGCGTATATTCGAAAGATCAAGTTATTCCTCGAAGGGAATTAATAAAGGGCGTGAAATGGGCAGATGCGCTTTTGTGTTTGCTGACCGATAAAATAGATAAAAAAGTTTTGGCAGCCAATCCATATTTAAAGGTAATTTCAAATTATGCTGTTGGGTACGATAACATAGATATAGACGCTGCTGCAGAAGCTGGAATTCCGGTAACCAACACCCCAGGTGTGCTTACTCAGTCTGTAGCAGAACATACAGCTGCTTTGGCGGTTGCTTTGGCAAAAAGAGTTGCAGAGGCAGATAGCTTTACCCGCAAAGGGAGTTATAAAGGTTGGGAGCCGATGTTGTTATTAGGAACAGAGCTAAGAGGTAAGACCTTTGGGGTTGTAGGCTTAGGGAGAATCGGTTCTGCTGTTGCAGACATTATGCACAAAGGTTTTGGAATGGATATAGTGTATTTTGATATCAAAAAAGATAAGACATTTGAAAAAAGAGTAAAAGCTACTTTCGAAGCGGTTCCTCAATTACTAAAGAAGTCAGATATTGTAAGTATTCATGTCCCGCTTCTCGATTCTACGCATCATTTAATTGGTGCTCGTCAGTTTAGGTCGATGAAAAAATCCGCATTGCTTGTAAATACTTCTCGAGGCCCAGTAATAGACGAGAAAGCACTTGTAGCCGCATTAAAAAATAAAACCATCCGTGGAGCAGCGTTAGATGTTTTTGAGTTCGAACCAAAGCTTACAAAAGGACTGGCTAAATTACCAAATGTTATTCTTACACCTCATACCGCCTCTGCAACTGAAGAAGCGAGAGAAGCCATGAGCCTTATAGCTGCAGAGAATATTTTAGCGGTGCTTTCTGGAAAAAAACCTAAGTATCTTGTAAAAAAGTGATGGCGGAGAAGTTTTTTGAGAAAAAGACCAAGACAGATAGCGAATGTTGTTTCCTTCTGCTCTTTTTTTATTCTCAAAATAAGTTGTTATAGCAAGCGCAGAGTCTTTTTTTTGCCTCCGAATGTTAGTTGTTTTTTGTAAGGGTTTAATCTTAAGAAGTTTTAGTTGTTCTTTGGTGTAGATAAACAGGTTCTTACTATCTGTTTTTAAATGAACTATTCCTTCTTGTTTAAGTATTGTTTTATAAAGCTCTAAAAAGAAAGGAGCAGTAAGCCTTTTTTTTTCATTTCGCTTTTTTGGCTGAGGGTCTGGAAAGGTAAGCCAGATTTCATCAACAGAATGTTTATTAAAAAAATCTAACAAGTAGGTTATATCTGTTCTTAAAAATAATACATTCGAAAGTTTTTTTTCTTCTGCTGTTTTACCGGCATACCATAATCGTTCGCCTTGAATATCTATTCCTATATATTGGTTTGTTGGGTTTTGTTCTGCGAGCGAAAGGGCGTATTCACCGCTGCCGCATCCAAGTTCTATAACAAGTTTTTTGCCAGGATTAATCCATTCTAAAATTGTTGCTTTTGCACCAGCATCTGTGTGTTCTATAATCGCGGCCATTTTTTTTGTTTCAGAGAATCTTTTTAATTTGTTTCGAGGCATATTGACTGTTGTTACGTTGGTTGTATACACTTACCATATACCTAAAATATCTCTATGGGCAAGAAGAAAAAGATGGCAAAGAAAAAACATCGAAAAAAGAAAGGTAAAACTATTCGAAATGTTCGGTATTAATAATTGAAAGAATTAACACTCACGCTTATGAAAAAATATATTGCAGAGCTTATTGGTACATTTGCACTCGCATTTGCAATTGTATTGTCGTTAGGTTTGGGGCTAAGGATTGCAACACCACTTGTGGCTGGATTGGTGTTAGGATTGTTTGTGTATACTATTGGGCCAATATCTGGCGCGCATTTAAACCCAGCAGTAACTATTGCGGCATTTTCTTTAAAGCGATTAAACCCTAAAGATACCGTAGGATATTTAATAGCCCAGTTTGCTGGCGCTGGTTTAGCGCTTGCGATCGGAAAAGCTTTTTTACTTGCTCCGCTTGCAATGCAAGTAGAAAGTACAAGTATCGTTGGGCTGGCAGAAGTTATGGGAGCATTTTTCTTAGCCTTTGGGATTGCAGCAGTTATGCACAAAAAGGTTTCTGATCAGGCTGCAGGATTGGTGGTAGGTGGTTCGCTACTCCTTGGGGCGATGATTTCTGGAACTGTTGCAAATGGCCTAATAAATCCTGCGGTTGCCGTTGCTGTTGGATCGGTAAATATGTACTACATTTTAGGCCCAATTGTAGGGGCTATAATTGGCATGTGGGTATATAGAGCACTCGCTAAGTAGCTAAAATTATATAAAAAAGCACGAAGAGGCTCATGTTTATGGGCCTCTTTCAATTGACAAAACAAGTTTTTATGTGGTAACGTAGAAAGTTGATTTTTTGTATAATAATAGCTAAAAATATGTCTTTTTCGGCGTTTTTTGTGAAACCAAAGGTGTTTATCCCATTAATTGTACTAGCAGCAATCCTTATTATTTGGGGTGTTTCTGCTGGCTCGGAGGCGCCTTCAGAAAAACCAGAAGAAAGAATTAAAAAAGTTTCGTTGCTTAATATAGAGCAGCATACTGGAGATTCGTTTAGAGTAGAGACAGCTGGTCAGGTAGAATCATTAGAACAGGTAGAATTACGAAGCGAGGTTGGTGCTCGTATTATTTCTGTTCCAGCAGAACTTGGGCAACAGGTTCGAGTAGGGCAAGTTTTGGCAAGATTCGATAGCGCTGCATTATCTGCGCAGCTGGCGCAAGCAAGTGCTCAATTAGAAAGTTTGCAGGCATCTTCTGTTCAGGTTGAAGCTGGTGTAACAGCCCAAGAAGCTCGATTACAAGATATTCAAAATGGAGCAACAGAAGAACAGCTTAATCTTGCCCGTACTCAGGTTGCAAGTGCGGAAAAATCTTTTGAAAATGTAACTAATAATTTAAAGCTTACAAAAGAAAAAGCAGCAACAGATATAGAGAATGCTTACGCAAGTGCTATAACAGCTGCAGCTCAGTCTGTAGCTAGTGCAACAGATTCATTAGCATGGTTAAGTGATGTGCAGTATAGTAATCTTCTTTTAAACGAGGTAACACAAATAGAAAATGCAAAAACGCTCGCAGTATTTGAACTGCTTGGAGGCGAAAACGGAGGAA
>JABIPD010000064.1 GCA_018698735.1 Candidatus Jacksonbacteria bacterium
AAATATAGCACCTCAAAGAAACTATATGACAAACCACTCGCATCCAGATTTTTATATAAAACGCATGCGTTATTTTTTGGGGTTGCTTGGGAATCCAGAAAAAGGCCCTAAGTATATTCATGTTACCGGAACAGCTGGGAAAGGTTCTGTGTCGGCGATGATAGCGCAGGGATTAAAGGCTTCTGGAAAAAAGGTGGGATTATTTACCTCGCCTTTTGTTACTACCTCTGTAGAAAAAATCTGGGTGGATGGGTTATATATTGCGCCAAATGAGTTAGCGAAACTTGTAAATAACATAAAACCAGTGCTCGATGAGATGTCGCAAAAAAGCCCGTATGGAATGGCTTCGTATTTTGAGATTTTTACAGCACTCGCGTTTTTATATTTTAAACAACAAAAATGCGAATGGGTGGTAATGGAAGTGGGCTGTGGGGGAAGGTATGACAGCACTAATGTTATTCCTGCTCCCAAAGCAGCTGTTATTACAAATATTGGATACGATCACACAAAAATTCTTGGTAAAACTCTTATTAAAATTGCAAAAGATAAAGCTGGGATAATTAAAAAGGGGACACGAGTTTATACAACAGAGAAAAGGGCGAATTTAATTCAAATTTTTAAAGATGAATGTAAGAAGGCTGGTGCAGTTTCATTTAATAAGATAATGGAGACCACCCCTCAGTCCCCTCCTTCTAAAGGAGGGGAGGCACGGCAGCATTCTGTTGGTCAAATAATGGAGACCACCCCCAGTCACTCCGCATCCGACTTCCCAGACACTCTTAGAAAGAGGTCGGAACAAGCCGGACCGGGCAAGCCTCAATCCATTCCTTCTCCCCAGCCACTCTCCGTCAGCCGGCGGATCGGACGGGGCAAGAAAGGCGGAGAAGAAATCAGTAGGTATAGAATTTTAAATAGGAATCTTGCACAAGCTGTTTTAGATGATATCGATTCATCGGTAAAGGTAAAAGAGATTCAATTACCATGTCGATTTGAAGTCGCTCAAAAAAAGCCATTGGTAATATTAGATGGCGCACATAATGCAGCGAAGCTCTCTACCACTCTTTTAAATTTAGAAAAATGCGATTATAAAAAATTATGGTTAATAGTAGGATTTGTAGATGATAAAGAATTTTCCAATGAACTCGATACACTGATTCAAAAATCAGATCACATTATTTCAACCCGGTTTCAAATAAAGGACAGAAAAGCATTTCCCCCTCATTTGCTTGCGAGGGAATTACAAAAAAAGACAAAAAAGAAGGTTGAAAGTTATCTTGACCCACATTCTGCTTTAGAGTATGTTTTAGGGCGAATGAAGAGCAATGACGCTCTGCTCGTGACAGGATCGTTCTTTCTTGCTGGCGAGCTCAGAAAACACTGGATTCCTGAACACCAGATACTTAAACGTAGGAAAAGCACCTAAGGAGAGACAAGGTGGGTTATTTTCGTCGTTCGACTGCTCGGCTGGAGTTTTGGTGGCTTGCTCATACGCTAGAGGATTGCCGTGTAGAAGCATATGGACGGGGCGAGGAATGCACAGCTGTAAGGAAATCGCTGAATGATCTTCGAGCCTACATGCAGACACTTCGAATTTCTGCACCATTGCCAGATGTGGCGTGGGAGTCGTTTCTCTGTGTTCTCCGTCGGCTTACAGAGCCTGGTGGGGCTGTTGTGGACAAAGATCATCCTTCACATCGAAGGCGACAGTTTGCGGCTTGAGCTGGTTGGAGCAGAAAAGGACGATTCTTACTGGCCAGAAGAAGAGTATCAGCTTCTGCTAAAGTGGTGTCCTGTATTGGTGTGGGCCTATGCTCTTCTCATGCAAGAAGAACCCACGACCATTGCAGCAACTCGACAAGACGCCACAGATCGTATCCGAGAGCAAGAGGCAGAACTCGACTAGGTACAAGGCCCCTTCTTTGCGAGGTAAGGAGGGGCCGTTCGTTTTGTTGCACATTTAACAGTCTATCTGTAAGCTTAGATGTATGGTAAAAAAAATTTCAATAGGATTTTTAATTGGCAGCACTGCTGTGCTTGTAGTTTTGATTGCAGGTGTTGTGGCGTATCAACCTCTAAAAAAGATTGCGCTTCCAATTCAATCCACCTTATCTATGAAAGAATCTTACACCTGGTTTCATTCATATAAGCCAGAAAAGGAATATTGGGAGCAGTTTGTTCCTGGCTCTGTTTTGCCGGCCTCTTCTTCTGTTCAAGCTGGTGTGGTGCCGCATCATCCAGATGCTTCTTTTGCGAGCGCAGAATTATTTTCTTCTGTTTCTCATCAGCCGGTGGAAACCGTTATTGTGTTAGGTTTCGATTATTTCTCAAGAGCTTCCCAACCAATCGCAACAGCTAATGTTGCTTGGAAAACACCATTTGGAGAGGTGTATCCAGATAAAAAAATAGTAAAAAAATTAGGAATTCCAATAGAGAATGAAGCTTTTGAAAACGAACAAAGCATTACTACTCAGGTTCCATGGATAGCGAAATATCTAACAGATGCAAAAATAGTGCCGATTATTATCCAAGAAAATATATCTGCAAAAGACATTCAGACGCTAAAAACAAGAATGAATGAACTGGTGGATGAAAAGACGTTGGTGGTGTTAAGTATGAACCTGTCATCTGGACTTACACCAGCCTTGGCGGCCTTTCATGACGATTACACGATTTCTGCATTGCAATCATTTGAAAAGGAATTTATTTCTACAAGCGAAAGCGAGGCGGCTGTTTTGGCTGAATTGTTTTTGAGTATATTAGAAGAGAAAGGAATTGTAGAGAGCGAGCTTGTTTCTCGTGGAGAGATAACAAACACAGACACAAATGTTGCAACCGGATACGGAGTAGTAAGATACCAAAAAGGCGACACAAAAGAAAAACCAGCAGTAACTATTATGGCTTTTGGCGATATGATGCTAGGTAGATCGGTAGAAACAGATGTAACAGAGAACGATTTATCGGTGTTGTTTGAGAATATTAAAGGCAAAAAAGATCAATTATTTCGAGGCCAAGATTTTTTGATAGCAAATCTAGAGGGCCCTATTATTCAATCGCGACTTCCTAAATTTAAAACAATCCAATTTGGGTTCGATCCAGTAGTAGCGCCCCAGCTTGCAGATATTGGGTTTGATGGATTTTCTTTGGCAAATAATCATGCCTTGGATCAAAAAATAAAAGGGTTAGAAGAAACAAAAATGCATTTAGAAGAAAGTGGGCTATTCTGGTTTGGAGATCAAACAAAAGAGAATTTGGAATTTGTGCGGTATCAAGAAACAGGGGACTCGACCGTTGCATTTGTTGGGTTTAATGTAACCGACAATCCGGCGCGAACAGAGGCAATGGCAGATGTTGTAAAACAGGCAAAAGAGAATGCGGATTTAGTTGTGGTAATGATGCACTGGGGTGCGGAGTATCAGCATCTTTCATATTCTATCCGCCAGCAGGAATACGCACGCGAATTGGTAGACGCTGGTGCAGATGCTGTTATTGGCGGCCACCCACATGTGGTGCAACCAATGGAAGTGTATAAAGGCGTTCCTATTTTTTACTCTTTAGGGAATTTTATATTCGACCAATGGTTTTCTGAAGAAACCGAAGAAGGATTTGGGGTTGGGTTAAGTTTTTATACTAACAAAACAATAGTCTCTTTGTTCCCTTACGAAACCGAGCTTTCGGTTCCTCGATGGTTATCGCACGAAGAAGAACAAGCTTGGATAGAGTCGTTTATGGAGGCAAGCGATAGTGAGGAGAGCACTTTGCGAGTATCTATTCCTAAAAGACTTCAAGAATAGTTTTTACTGGGTGTTTAGAATTTGCTATACTATCAATTGTAGTAGAGCATTTTTTATTTAAAAATGGCGCCAAAGAAAAAAAATACCAACAAGCATTTAAAGCACGAGGCGCATATTATTGCTGTCGATATGGGGTATGGCCATGAGCGTGCTGCCTATGGGCTAAAACATCTTGCTGTAGAAGGCGAGGGGATTATTATTGCAAATAACTATTCCGGAATTCCCAGAAAGGATAGTTTTATGTGGAATGGTTCCAGGAAAATATATGAAACGCTTTCTCGAGCAAAATCTATACCGCTTGTGGGGAATACGCTGTTTGGTTTTATAGATAAAATGCAGACCATTCCGCCGTTTTATCCTGCGAGAGATCTTTCTGCACCTACCGGGCAAACAAAACAAAATTATGCTTCTATTCGCGCTGGACTTGGAAGAGATTTAATCAATAGACTGCGTAAAAATCCAGTGCCTATTATTACCACTTTTTTTCTTACTGCATTTATGGCAGAGGAATACGATTATCCTGGCGATATTTATTGTGTCACCACTGACACCGATATATCTCGAGCATGGGCGCCGTTTGATCCGCGAAAGAGTAGAATTAAATACGTTGCAGCAACCGGAAGATGTGTAGAACGCTTAAAGCTGTATGGCGTAAAAGATAAAAATATTATCCACACAGGGTTTCCGCTTCCGCCAGAGTTGGTTGGTGGAACAGATCCAACTGCTGTAAAGAAAGCTTTACGAAGACGATTGCAGGTTTTAGACCCTAAAGGAATTTTTAGAAGAAGATATGGGGCTGCTATAGACCGTTATTTAGGGCCAGCAAAAGCTCTGCCAAAAGACGAGGTGCCAACTATTATGTTTTCTATTGGTGGTGCTGGTGCTCAGCGGAAACTTGCTTTAGATATTATGTATAGTTTACGGCACGAGATTGCCACAGGAAGGCTGCGACTTATTCTAGCTCTTGGAGCACGCCCACAAATGATTAGTTGGTTTGAGAGATATGCAAAGTATTGGCATTTAAAAGAAGCAATAGGGCATACACTCATCTTTTTTGCTCCGAAAAGTAGAAAGGTGTATTTTGAGAAATTTAATACCATGCTTTTTAAAAGCGATATATTATGGACCAAACCCTCGGAATTAAGCTTTTATGCAGGCTTAGGGATTCCGATTGTTGCTGCTCCGCCGATTGGCTCGCAAGAGAACTATAACCTGGAATGGATGCAACAGGTTGGAGGCGGAATTCCACAAAGGAATCCATTGTATGCTGGTGAGTGGCTGGTGGATTGGATAGAATCTGGTGCGCTTGCTCGCCTTGCATGGCATGGGTTCTGGGAGGCGCCAACACATGGGGCGTATAGAATAGAAGGCGCTGTATTCGACGAAGAACTTCCAATAGAAGAATTACCACTGGTGGTTTAATTATAACGAACACTATGTCGTGGGTAGGAATTGTCATTATTGCTCATACATTAAATGCACTCTCTTTTTTAGTGAGTAAATTTTTGCTTGAGCATGTTCGTATAAAACCAATCGGCTATGCTGCGATTGTTGGGTTTGCTAGTTTGCTTGTAACCGTGCTTGTGCCTTTTGGATATGCTCCGCTTTCTGCGGGTGATACTGTTATAGCACTTGTTACTGGAGCTGCCTTTACGTGGGCGCTTCTTTATTTTTTCCGAGCGCTTGATAGCGATGAGGTTTCTACTATTGTTCCTGTTATCGGTGGAGCAATTCCTATTATTACCTTTGTACTGGCTTGGTTTTTATTGGGAGAACGATTGCCACAAAGAGGAATAGAAGGATTTATTTTGTTGGTTTTAGGAACAATATTCATGCTTTGGGTTCCTCAACAAGCAAAGAAGGTAAAGCGGAAGAAAGAAATGATGATAGCCCTTTTTGCTGCATTTTTATTTGCTGCTTCATTTGTTGGAACAAAGTATATTTTTGAACAAACAACGTTCGTGAATGGATTTACCTGGACTCGATGGGGCTCTGGAATTGCGGCGTTATTATTTTTGCTCAATCCAAAATTCCGAAAAGAAATTGTATCGGCATTCAAACTACTTTGGTCTAAGACTGGTTTAGTGTTTGGCGGAAGCCAGTTGTTTGGGGGAGTTGCATTTGTGCTTATAAGTTATGCTATTACGCTTGCGAGCCCTACTCTTATTAATGCACTGCAAGGAGTTCAATATGGGATTTTGCTGGTGCTAGCGCTTTTAGCTTGGGTTATTCGACCGAATTTACTAAAAGAACAGTTTACGCGAAAAGAAATTGTGCTAAAGATTTTTGGTGTTATTATAATAAGCGCTGGAGTATTGCTTGTTGCAACACTGTAAAATGTTGATATGAAAAGATACACACCAACAATGTGGTTGTTTTTAAGAAAGATTTTTTTGTTATTTTTAATTTTTTCTGCGCTGTCTGTTTTTGTTGTTTTTGTTTCTATCGCATGGGAGGCTTTCTCTGTCGATACTAGTCCTCGCTGGGGGGCTACTATCAGCTCTAAATATGCAGAAGAGCTTGGAGTAGATTGGAAGCAGGTTTTTAATGAATCGATAGACGATTTAGGTATTCGTTTGTATAGAGTTCCTGTGTATTGGGATCGTGTAGAAAAAACTCAAGGTGAATTTGATTGGACAGAATATGATTGGATTGTTAAACAATCAGAACAAAAAAATATTGAACTTGTTTTTGCTTTAGGGTACAGAGTCCCTCGGTGGCCAGAATGCCATTCTCCAGATTGGGTAGATACGCTGTCTGAGGAAGAAAAACAAATGGCGATATTAAATCTCCTTAAGTCTTCGGTGGATCATTTTAAATCATCGCCCGCTATTATTCGTTGGCAGGTAGAAAACGAACCGTTCCTCGCTGTTTTTGGAGAATGCCCGCCATTGGATGAAATTTTTTACCGCCAGGAAATAGAATTTGTAAAATCTCTTGACTCAAGGCCTATTCAAGTAACTGAAAGCGGAGAGCTTTCAGCGTGGTTGAATGGTGCGGCAGTAGCAGATATTTTAGGCGTAAGCATGTACCGAACAGTATATAATCCATTTATTGGCTATACTCAATATCCGCTTTCGGGGAAATTTTATCGCAGAAAGGCTCAGTATATAAGAAATTTGGTGGACGATGTTATAATCTCGGAATTACAAGCGGAACCATGGGGTCCAGATGTGTATCAAGAAAATGGAGATGAAAGAATTTTAACGCCAGCGGTTTTTGGAGAGGCAATAGAGG
>JABIPD010000087.1 GCA_018698735.1 Candidatus Jacksonbacteria bacterium
TGTATGTTTCTGGTGAAGAATCTGCCGAACAAGTGGCTTTAAGATTTCAGCGTCTTGGTAAATCGAATAGTCATCTACATTTTTTAGGAGAAACTGCTGTCGAAAGTATTATTGGGACTCTTCAAAAAGAAAAACCTGTGCTCGCGGTTATCGACTCTATCCAAACAGTTGCCTCTGTTGAAATAGAGCAAGCTGCAGGTAGTCTTACGCAAGTTCGAGCTTGTACTGTAAAGTTGCTGCAAGCTGCAAAAGAACTTGGAATAGCTTTATTTATTGTTGGGCATGTTACAAAAGATGGAGCAGTCGCAGGTCCTAAAACGCTTGAGCATTTGGTTGATAGTGTTTTATATTTAGAGGGTGACCCTCAGCATGGGTATAGGCTTTTGCGGGGCGTAAAAAATAGATTTGGTTCTACAGCAGAAGTAGGGGTGTTTGAAATGAAAGAAACAGGGTTAGCAGAAATAAAAGATCCATCTAAAATATTTTTGTCCGCGCACGAAACATTGGTGCCCGGCTCTGCTATCACCATCGCATTAGAAGGGAATAGACCGTTTTTGGTAGAAATTCAGGCGCTTATTTCTAAAACCCATTTTGGCTATCCTAAGCGCGCGAGTTCTGGATTGGACAACAACAGAGTTCAGTTATTATTGGCCGTGCTGGAAAGGCGGGTTGGGGTTAATTTGGGAGAATATGATGTGTTTGTAAATGTCGTAGGCGGCTATAGAATAAAGGAACCAGCCGCAGATTTGGCGATTGCGCTCGCAATTACCTCTGCATATAAAAACATCCCCCTAAAACAGAAAACGGTTGTATTTGGAGAAGTTGGACTTGGAGGAGAAGTTCGCAATGTTCTTCACTCAGAAACTAGGAACAAAGAAGCAAAAAATCTTGGCATGAATGTAATAGATGCAGAAACCGGAAAAACACTTACCGAAAGCATTCATTCACTCTTTGGAAGTTAGGTAGCAGAATTTCTAATTACTCTAATTGACCTAATTTCTAGTCAAACCTCAATAACCAATGAGCAACTATATACAATACCCATAAATTTTTATTTGGAGAATTGGTTATTGCTTAGGTTAATTAGGAATTAGTGCAATTAGAAATTCTTTTAATTATTCTAGATGAACCTTTTTTTCGAATTCTTCGAGAAGGTTTTTTAGTTTTTTAAATTTTCTAAGCGTTGGATCTTGTTTAAACAATTGTTGGGCAGCTTTTTGTGTTTGTTCTATGAGGTGTGTGTCTGTAAGAGATGCTATCCGTAAAGTAGGTAAGCCTGACTGCCGGTTTCCATATAAATCTCCTGGGCCTCGTTGTTCAAGATCTATTTGTGAAAGTTCGAATCCATTATGCGTTTGAACAAGCGCTTGGAGTCTATTTTTTGTCTCTGGAGAATAAGATTCTGTTAGGAGGAAGCAGTGCGATTGGTCTTTACCTCTTCCAACACGTCCTCGGAATTGATGAAGTTGAGAAAGCCCGAATCTTTCTGAGCCTTCTATCATCATAATAGTTGCATTCGGAACATTTACACCAACCTCTACCACTGATGTTGCTACAAGTATATCTATAACCCCGCTGGCGAATTTTTCTTGAATTTTTTGTTTGTCTATTGGTTTTAATTTTCCGTGTAACAACCCAACTGTATACTCTGGAAAAATTTCTTTTGAAAGTTTTTCATATTCTTGGGTTGCAGATGTAACGCCCAGTGTGTCGGATTCTTCGATTAAAGGACAAATAACAAATGTTTGTTTCCCGTTTTTTGTGTTTGCACGAATAAATTCATACGTGGTATTTTGGTCACCAGGGTGAACAACAGATGTTATGACTGGTTTTCTATCTTTTGGCATTTCTTTTATTACCGAGATATCTAAATCTCCGTAAACGGTAAGTGCAAGTGAACGGGGGATGGGGGTGGCGGTCATCGAAAGAAAATGAGGAGGTATTCCATCTGTTTTGTTTTTAAGTGTTTTTCGCTGATCGACTCCAAATCGGTGCTGTTCGTCTATTATGGTAAGTCGGATATCGGAAAACGAGACCGATTCTTGAATTAAAGCATGGGTTCCGATAATAATTTTTGCCGTTCCATCTCCAATAGCGTCTATAACTTCCTGTTTGGTGAAAGCTTTATTTTTTACAGAGAGTCTGTGTTCTGAGCGCGTAAGAAGTGCTATGGGCACATCGGAAGATTTTTTGTTTGATAACAGTTCTGTAAAAGATTGAAAATGTTGGCGAGCGACAATTTCGGTTGGAGCCATGAGAACTGCTTGTGCGTTGCTTAATGCGCAATTAAGCATTGCAAGTGCAGCTACAACCGTTTTACCGGAACCGACGTCTCCTTCAAGTAATCTGTTCATTGGAGTTTCTTTTTCGCAATCTTGTATAATAGTCCAAGAACTTTTTCGCTGATCCTGAGTGAGCTCAAAAGGAAGAGAGGTAACAAATTTTTTAATTTCTTTCTCGTGGAATAATATTTTCTTTGCAGCACGTTTTTGGGATTGATTCCGAATATGCTGAGACCGAAGTTGCAGTAAGAAAAGCTCCTCGAATTTTAATCGCTGTTCGGCTTGTTGGAGTGATGGTGTATCTGTAGGAAAGTGAATTTCTTTTAATGCCTCTTGTCGGCCAATGAGTTTGAAGTCTTTACGTGTTTTTTCGGGGATCCATTCAGTAATTTCTGATACCGCCTCCATTGCTGTCTGAATAAGAAACCGAATTTGTTTTTGAGTAAGGTTAGAAGTCGACCCATAAATAGGAACAAGCCTTCCGGTATGGATGCTTTTTTGAGAAAATATTTTTTCGTATTGAGGGGAAGTAAATTGCAGTGTGTTGTGATATCCAAACTCTGGTGTTCCCGAGAGTGCAATCTGTGTTCCAGGTGGAATATTTTGAGTAAGATATGGCTGGTTAAACCACACGCATGAAATTGTATCGCCGATATCGTCTTGTACTGTTGCTTCGGTAATAGATGTTCTTTTTCGAGGACTCTTTTTGTTTGCTATATGGGTTATTTCGCCTTTAACAGTTACAGCCATGTCGGGCCTTAAATCTTTTATAGCAACCGTTTGCGAGAAATCGTCATACCGAAAAGGGTAGTAGAGTAGTAAGTCTAATACGGTTTCTATTCCAAGGTTTTTTAGTCTCTCGGCTGTTACTTTACCAACCTTCCACAGCTCGGAAACTGGGGTAGTAAGATGGACTGTCATAGTTTAAAACCTACCCTTGATAATACCGAAAAGCAGCGCATTTTGTAAGAGGCAAGTATCCTTTGTCATCCAGCTTGCCCCGTCCGTAGTCTACTTGACGGAGTGACAGGGAGGAGGCTGCATGTCTACGAAGGATCTCTGTTTTCAAGTCTACAAAAAAGTTAGAGATTCTTCGTCTAGCTGCTAGTCTCTGAATGACGAAATCGAGGAGGTTGCTTTGTAGAGACGTGGTGACTACACAGGTCTTTTAAGCGTAAACAAAGACGCCCCAACGGGGACGTCTCTACAATAGCAGCTGAGTATAGTTTTTAATCGAGATAATATGCACCCGACACGATTCGAACGTGTGACCTCCAGCTCCGCAAGCTGATGCTCTATCCAGCTGAGCTACGGGTGCTTAAAAAATAAAAAACTATTTCAAAAGCTTGGCTCATCGTACAGTAGTTTGATTATATTTTCAAGACATCGCTAAATTGGTCACTTAATGGTGTGTTTTCTTGCTCGAGATCTTCTTTTAAATAGTTAAGCAAAAATTCACGAACCACTAATGGGTTTTCGTCTTCGAGTGGGATTTTAAATCGTGGTTTTATTTTGTTTTTAAATTCAATATAAAGAACTTTTGTTTTTGGTGGTTCATACATTATCCAAAAACTTGCAAGATCTTTATACTCATATACCAATCGTCCAACATGCACACCGTCGGCGTCGAGCTGGCATGCAACCTTATTTGGGTCTTTATGGTCGTGAAAAAGGATAATAACAGAGAACGCCAAAATAAGAACGGCAAACAAAAAATTCCCGTCCACGAGTGCATATATAAGAAGCAGGCCTGCAACTATTCCTGCGATAATATACCACAACAGAGAATGGTTTTGTTTTGTGTATTCAGGGAATGTCCATTCAAGTTTTTTACGAGCCTTTGCCATATAGTATTAGTATACATGAAAATAAAAAAACAGGGGATAAGCCCCTGTTTTTTGAGAGTTAATTAAGCAGCAGCTTGTGCTGGCGGTTCTCCAGGTATTGGTGCCTGTTCTGGTGTAGCTGGCGGAATTTGATCTGGCGGAGTCTCTGCTGCAGGGATTTGAGTTTCTGCCGCAGGCTCTGGCTGAGCTTCTTGTAGAGTTTCGGGTGCTAGAGGCGGAGCTTCTAATGGAACTTCTGGGGTCGCTTCTGTTGGCTGTTCTGTTTCTTGTTGTGTTGTTAGTTCAGCTCTTTGTGTTTCTAGTGCTGTTTTTTGTTCTTGGAGGTCTGCTAGCACTGTACTATCGGCCGTCATTTCTGGAGTTGATGCTTCTGGGGCTACTCCAAGATTTTCTCTTGTAGCTGCTATTTCTTCCTGAGTCTCAGTTGCTTCTGTTGTTGCAGTATCAATATCTGATTGCAACGCTTCTAATTGCTTATCTACTGCCTCAATTTGTTTTTGTACTGTTTTTTCCGGTGCTGCTTCTTGTTGTTCTGTTTGTTCAGGCGCACCTTCAGTTTCTTGCGTAGACATTTCTGCTTTGGAGATATCGTCTGGGCCTGGGCCAGTTTCTGGGCTAATCATAGAATGTATACTAATTAATACTACTCAAAGCAAGTTAATGGTTGGTAAGATAGAGTACAAGGAGCAATAATCCGCCCCACCAGCCAATGTCTGAGACAATTAAACTTATCATGATTTTGTTTTGTAATGACTGTGGCAGTAACTCTTTAACCTTACCTTCTTGTTCTCTCTTGATCAAGAACGGACTGACTTTAAACGAAAGAAAAAGGCCATTTAAAATAAGAGTACCAGTTATTATAGCGTGGATTAGAGGTATGCCCGTGAGTGATTCATTGCGATAAAAAATGACTCCACCAATTATAGCAAGAACTAGACCAACCCAAATCATGGGCTTTGTTACTTTGTGTGTTCGAGTGGTTGCCTCTGTCCAGTAGGCAGATTTTCTTCCCAAGAAACCATGAATATCAATAACCGTCACCGCTCCTAAGCCTATAATAAAACCAGATAGGAATATAAATAATCCAATAGCGTCGAGAAAATTAATTGAGAGTTCAAATAACATAGCGTTTATTCGATCTCAACCATGACTTCGTTTCTATTAAGCCATGGAGTGGTAAATGGTGCGTTATAGCCGGCATATTCAGGGAGTCCTTTTGGTGAAATACCGTCTTGTTCTAAGGACGCAAGAAGTTCCTGTTTTTTCTTTGCAACACGCTCACTGCTTCTCAACCACGAAAACCTGAGTACAGCTACTTTTCTCGCCTTTTGCGGAACGATTTTCACTTCAGAATTATTAGGCTTTGGAAGTGTTTCAAGGGTATATTCAAAGGGCATAACAAAAGAAATGACTCGTGTTTGTTCATTTCCGCTTTCAGTTACTGGTGCAGTCATAGAGAGCTTCTCGCTTTCAGTTACAACAACCGGTGCCGTCATAGCCATTTTTTCAGACTCACCTTCGCGTTCTGTCACTGGAGCGGTCATGGCTATGTCGGTTCGTTTTGTGTTGTTACCAAAGATATAGTCAGCCAAAATACGAAAGCCTTGATTAATCGCTTCATCATATGTGCCTGTCACCTCAACTTGAGCCAAGATGTAGGGTTCATACGAACGGATTTCATAACCATCTTTTTGTTCAAACACAGTGTACTCAGGCGAAGCAATAGAACGATCTAAGAAATAACTAAAAGCAGTCCATCCTAACAAGAGAACTACAATGATTATGATAAGTATATACATACCTTTTTTCATAGAGTTTTTTTAATTGTGTGTAGAATAGATATTTATATTTTACAACTTATAATCCTATAAAATCGACTAGATTAATTAAGAGTCCAAAGAGCATAATTTAAGTAGGTTGCAAATGATACCCAAAGAATATAGGGGACCAGCAAGTACATGGCTGGTTTTGATATTTTGTAAAAACCCACCATAGTCCAAATAATTGCAAGCCAGAGGAGGAGAATGTTAATTAATGCCAAACCTGGGTTTTGCAGGCCAAAGAACATAATAGACCAAAGAGTATTTAAGACCAGTTGAGCACCAAATGCGCCGAGAGCTATTTTTACTTCTTTTTTTTCCCAGCCTTGTTTCCAAATAAGGAATGCAGCAATTCCCATAAGCGCATACAATGTTGTCCAAACAGGCCCAAATACCCAACTTGGTGGATTTAATGCAGGTTTTGTGAGTGTTGCGTACCAGTTTGGGATTGATGATACTGTAAAGATAGACCCAAGAACTCCGGCTAATTCAGAAATACCTATAGCAAGAATTAATTTTGAGATATTTTTTAATTTCATAGAGACAATTTGTTTACTTTATTATAATTTTTTTGTATATCAACATTTTTAATTATATGCTTTGATAAAAATTCCGTCAAAATAATTGTTCGCGATAGCTGCGCGGTGTTGCTTGTGTTCGCTCGTAGTTTCGTTCGGGTCAATTAGTTATATGCCAAATCCCAACATTTGTTCAATGCTTCAAATAACTTCGGCATTTGTTTTTCAAACTCGTCTTTAGAAATATTAACACCTGCGGATTTGGCTTGATTCAATTTTTCATCACCAGACATAGTTTTTACGTCGGCAGAAGTTTTCTGCCACGGTGTAGGATAGTATTCCTCGATACTGCCAGCTGTAGATTCAAAAAATTGTCCATTGGTTTGTAACTCAGTATGGGTTGCCAAGAAATCATTGCGTTGCTTTGTGTCAGCTTGTTTATCTACAAAAATCACAGCGGTATCTTTGTAGATACTTGTTTCAAGTGGCTTGAATACTTGTACTATTGCGTTAAAAGAACGTTTTGTTTTAACAATGTCGCCGTCTGCAGGGACAATCTGGATACGAGGTTTTTCAGGATAGTGCCGAGAAATCACTTTATTCACAAATTCAAGATCGCTTTTACCCTCAACAATCAAAAAATTCTTTGGTAGAAGCAAGTCAGCAGGACTACCACCAAGCAATTCGTAAACTACAAACGGCTTTTCAACCTCTGTTATTGCTGAGATACTAGTTTCTTTATTAATTTTTTCAACTTTGAAAATAGTTTGTCCGTCGTTCTCATCAACAACCAAAACAGATGAATGAGTATTGATAAAAATTTGATCACCACCTTGAGCTAATTCAAGTAAGGCGTTCTTTAGTTTTCTTTGCGCCGACGGATGTAGATGTAATTCCCCCTCATCAACAAAGAATAGAAAATATTTGCTTGTTTCTTCATGGTCTCGTCGAAAATCCGCATACGCTTGAATTATCGCGAGCATTAAAGCTCTCTGCATGCCATCGCCTTTTTCATCGGCATCTGTATAAACCCCATCATCAATAGAAGTATCAAAATTTTTGAGCAAATCTTCAAAGACTGGTTCTGCCACTTCAAAAACAACTTTATTACAATCAGGGAATTGCTTTTCTAGATATAATTTCACCTTTCCACTTAATTCGTCTAGCTTAACTCTTACATCCGACTCCGAAGCTGTAAAAAGTTTGTCGAATTGCTCTCTAAAAGCGGCATATTCTTTATTCTCTTCCAAGATTGTTGAAAGAACCCCAGAAAGCATATTTGCAATCGGCGTATTTTTCCCATATTTTGCTACTTCCATGGGATTGATCCGAGTGCTTACATACTCAAATTTTGGAAGAAAATCATTAAAAGCAGAATCAAATCCAGTTGGATTTTTCTCCAGCCATTCGTCTTTACTGCTATCAAAAATTTTTCTCGTTTTAGGACTTACGCTTGTCCTTTTTACTCTAACTGTGTCATTTTCGCCGAGAAGATTCTTTATTGCTGTTTTATTTTTCTCGTTCTTCATTTTAGAAATACCGTCTTGAATTTCTGAAAATTCAATCTCAACACAAACTTCCGCATCGCCAGACTGTCCATGTCGGATTTTATCAATATCTCCTTTCCCAATATAAAACCAGTCTATCGCTTCAAAAAAGTTTGTCTTACCGTGATTATTCTGACCGACAAAAAGATTAAATTTATCAGCAGTGATTTCTGCGTGTTTGATAGATCGGAAGTTTGTGACTACAATTTTATGAATTTTCATTTTTATAAACAATTAAATATGGCAATTTGTCTAATCCAATATAATTAAACATCCATAATTCCCGCCCAGATTTTTTTATTGTTGTAAATCTTTTCTTTAGATTCTTCTTTGGGATGAACGGATAAAACCTGACCTCTTGGTGATTATTCCATTTAAAGTTTGCGATTAGGGGTGGCGTAATAAATCCTGATTTTAGAACTTTTTCCATAATGTCCCAGCCTGCTCCAAGAATTTCTGCTTTTGGTCTACAAAGATTTGTTTTCACCTGTGCACGAAAAGAACACGCTGTGCATTGTATATCATAAAGAGGATAGCTCTCTGGCAGGAGCATTAATTTTTTAGAACAATTTGGGCAAAAAACTAAATCGACTACTTCTTGCTCACCAACTGCCCCAGCTTTTTTTCTATGATTTTTTTCCATATATCATTCGTTTTCTAGCAATTCTTGCATATTCTTTATCTTGTTCAATTCCAATCCAATCGCGACCATATTTTTTTGCCACACAAGTTGTTGTTCCGCTCCCCAAGAATGGATCAAGAACAACATCTCCTTTATTAGAACTCGCCAAAATAATTCTTTTAAGCATTTCTTCTGGCTTTTGGGTAGGGTGCAATGCACGTCCGTCATCACCGCTTAATCTTTCTTTCCCTTGCACGAGTGGTAATTCCCAAAGATCTCGCATTTGTTTTTGGCTTCCGTCTTTTTGCTTATCGGGATTTATCTCTTTTATCTTTTCATAATTGAAAGTCCAGCCACTTCCTTTTACTGCCCAAACAACAAATTCCGTAGAGTGTGTAAATATCCGCCTCGTCATGTTTGGCATTGCGTTTGTTTTATACCAAGTGATGATGTTGTTGATTTTGAAATCAAGTTGCTTTAATACAATCATCACTTCGCTAAGATTGTGGTAACTGCATGCGACGTAAATTGATCCTTTGTCCTTCAAAACTCTATCGCACGCACCAAGCCATTTTCTTGTAAACTGCAAATATTCTGGGGCAGTCATTTTATCCCATTTCTCATTGACCATGCACCAGTCGCCACCCGTCTTATTTCCTTTCCACTTCAAGCCGTTTCCCGATAAGTTGTATGGCGGGTCGGCAAAAATCAAGTCAATGGATTTTTCATCAACTTTTTTGTTGAGTGTTTCGATGCAATCTCCGTTGTAAATAATATTTGTTTTCATATTTTATGTTTGAGAAATAAGACTTTCTTTCCACGCAGAAATGGTACTTGGAATATTTTGCAACCACTCATTTGAATCGCTAAATGATTTTGATGAATTCAAAATTTCATCATACAGGCGAGAAATTTCCGCATGTTGCAAAAACTTCTTTTCAGATTTCATTTGTACCAATACTCTTAAAACGGAAACGAATTGGCTAATTGAAAGAGGGATGATTCTTTGAGGTTGTCCCTCGTATTCATATTTTATTGCTGTCCAAAAGGTGTTTATTGTGTCTCTGTGTAGTGTTGGCGCAATAAACAGACAGTATGAAGGCTTATCGTCATGTTTTTGCTCAAAGTCTCGCAAATGTCGCATTACTGGCTGACCCTCGTTGTACCATTGATCACGACCGTTCAACATCGTAACTTCGCAGATTGCATTAAAATTTTCATAAAAACATTCTATGTCTGGTGTGTTTGCTGGTGCAGTAAATGTTGGCTCGTTATCGTCACCAACAGGATAATTTGGCTTAATTTTTAACGCATCGTTTAGAGCATGAAGTCCAAGTGCTGACAATTTTTCAAGCAAGATTGGTCTGTCTTCAAAATCAAAAATATTTTCCAGACTTTCTATATAATATTCAATCTGTTCGACTGCTTGAGATTTTTTGTGACTTTCTTCGTTCTGTAATTCTCGACGATACACTCTTAGTTCTGCAATATACTTTTTCAATTCATCACTTTGCATTGACTGGAAATCTTGAATCGCAATATTTTCTTTTTGCAAATTAGATTCGTATATTTTTATTTCTTCAAGTAATTTTTCAATAATTTCAATGTATTTCTCTGTTGTTTCCCAAGGTAGTTTCGGTTCCGAAATATCAGAAATATAAGCAAGATATTCATCCTTTGATTCAAATGTTTTCGATTGTGCATTATCATATGCAAGCAGTGAATCAATTTCGATTGATCTTCTTGGCTCTAAATCAATATAGTGACCATTACCTCTTATAAATATAAGTTTGGTTAACCTGAAGTAACGAATTGCATTATCTCCATAATCTCTCAAGTTGCTCAGTAGTTTTCTGGTTTTTTCAGAATTATCAGTTTCCAAAAAACCTTCTGCAAAATTCTGTTGGTAATTATCAAAAATTTCTTTTTGCTCCCGCTTGCTTTTCCCTTGTTGTAATAATCTTAAATCTATGACTTTTTGTGCTCGTTCGCTTATATCCTCAAAATTTATAAGAGTAGGGGAAAATAAAAGAAATTCCTTTTTTGATAACCCAACAGGGCTGTTACCCAATGTTTCCCATTTTGAGTTCACTTCCTTCACCAAATGTAATGACCCAATGAAAGGTTTTATATCATATCCATCTCTCAATTTGTAACCAGTGTTATCAGGGTTTGGTAATTGCCATTTTATAAAACTACGGAAAAATATTTCTGATAAATCGTATTCATCAGACAAAAAGTGTTCACCAAAATCAGTAATCTTTACAACGCCATTTTCCAGTAGGACGAAGCCAAATTTCTTAAATGGATTAAACGATTGTCTACCTCGCATTGAAGGGTCTGTATAGTTTTTACTATCAAAAATCTCTCTTGCCTCTTTAAAGGTTAGGTTATGTGAGAAATTAGTGAATATTTCTTTATGCTCATCAGATAATCCGAGCAAAAATTGATTTGAAAATCCAGTGTCTTCATTATGCCCATACAATCTGTGTTGTATGAGAGCAATTTGAAAATTAATTTGATTTTCTCGTGTCCATTCAAGGCCAGAAAATTCATCTTTCAAGATGCGCAATTGATCCCTTAATCTGTAGGGACTTCTCGTTGTAGTTGTAATTGACCAAGGTTTTTTCATAATTGTTTTGTTACTTTACAGTAGAATATGCGCTCCGCATTATCTTCTCCATTGCTTTTTCCTGTCGTAAAAGCTTTGTAATCCTTTTCAAAGATCTCAACATCACCTTTTTCATTTAGGGTATGCAAAATTTCATCATCATTCATCCGTGCATTTGAACGACCGTCTTTTGAATCCCCTGTGTTGTTGTAGGAAAGCAAAATGTGTTTGCAGTCAGCATTTTTAATTAGATCTGCAAATGCTCGTGTAGCGTTTTTAAGACAATAATCACTTTTGATATGCGAGCGATCCATTTTTTTACCGATACCAACGACTTCGGGCTTTTTCCATTCTACAAGATTTTCTAAAAGATGATAGGAATCGGAATACTGGCGAGAATTATATGGAGGGTCAATGTATAAAACGTCGCAATAAATCCTTCTAATAAGTACGTTTGCATCTTCTTTGTAAATTTCATTATTGGCATTGTGTGAATAGTCTATTTTTGGAATAAGCAATTTTATTGGTTGGAGCATATCTAATTTTTTGCGAAAAGCATCATAATGTCCAACAGTATTTGCTATTTTATCTACAGCATAAACTAAAGAGCAAGTTAAAATACTTTTCTCATCTTCGTCTTCCGTAATTCTGTCGATTTCTTCTCTAATTGCACCAATTTTTTTCGCGTTTTTTTCTGTGAAATATGTCCCTCCAAAGTGTTCTGAAAAATAATTTTCCTTATCACTTGATAAATTATTGAGATATTCTATTTTTTTAAAAATATTTTTTTGTAAATCCTTGCTGACTCCCATGAATGCTTGTATGCAGGCGTAATTTGAATAAAGAAAATCGTTAGAAATAATTTTTATATCTGGGCTGTTGAACCTTTTACCAACAACACCAGTACCAGCAAAAATGTCGCAAAATGAATTCACTGAACCACATTTTTCAGAAATTATATCTTCGATGAAACCAAGTAATTTATATTTATTACCTAAATAACGTCTGTTTTGAAGTTGAAAGTATCCACTTTTTGAATCTTGTTGCTGAAAATAATGCCTATCTATCTTTTGCGCACTAATTTTATAAACAGGCTTTTCAATTTCGAGCAAAGCAAAAAGTACTCCTTGTACTCCATCCGCAACATAGTCAAAACCTCTGTTTTGGTTTTTTAGCTTTTCATAAAAACTATAGTTTCCTTTTTTAGAGATAATAATGAAATCAATAACAGACATTCCCATTATTTCTCCTGCTTTCGCGATTTTTTCAACAATCTCAACATCTTTCTCGCTCGGTGTTGAATCACCAGACGGATGATTGTGGACAAGAATTACACTTGCGGCGTTAAGTTCTGTTGCGGGATAAAAAATTTCTCGCGGGTGCAGTAGTGTCTTATCAAGTAGTCCAACGCTAATAATTTCTTTTTTTAACAAAACATTTCTTGCATTTAGATATAGACAAACGAGATGCTCTTTTTTCTTATCTCTCAAATCGTAAGTTAAAGAGATAACATCTTGAGAATTGTTTATTCTTATTTCACTAGTCTTATCGTCTGTATAAAATCTTTTTACTAGAGAAATTGATGACGCAATTTGCAATGCTTTGGCTTCGCCAATTCCTGCAATACTTTTCAAATCATCAACAGTTATATTCAAAAAGTTTTTACCAAATTTCTTGATGATTTGTTGTGAGAGTTGCTGAACATTTTTTCCTTTGATTCCACTTCCAAGCATAATCGCCAAAAGATCACTTTTTGAAAGTGCTTCTGGACCTTTTTTGAGAAATCTTTCTCGTGGCCTATCAATTTTTGGAATGTCTTTGATCTTTCCCATAATTATTTCAAAAGTTGATTAATTACTCGCATTTTATAAAAACTTATCAACACGAGTCAGTATAGCATTATGCTGTGTTTTGGCTCAACAAAAACAGCAAACGAAAATAGATTGCTGTTTTTGTTTATATATTTGGCGGAGAGGGATTTACCCCTCACTTTGTTGTGGAGGCATAAAAAAGTGGGGGACACCTTGCTTCTCATCTCTTTTTAAAATTCAATCCGGAGGGAGAGGGATTCGAACCCCCGGTAGGCGTGAACCCACAGCAGTTTTCAAGACTGCCCCATTAAACCACTCTGGCATCCCTCCACGCTAAATTCTATTTTTTAAAATACGGAGGGAGGGATTTACCCCTTCGGGGCACCCTGCTTCTCATCCCTTCCTTTTTGAAATACGGAGAGGGAGGGATTCGAACCCTCGATACGGATAAAACACCGTATAACGGTTTAGCAAACCGCCGCCTTCAGCCACTCGGCCACCTCTCCTCGTCGAAATTGTACTACAGCTTTCGTATCCAAGTAAACTTGAATACTTCAGCCTCCGTAATTCCTCCTCTTAAAATGAAATGTTGCATTTCATTTTTATTGCTAAAAAACTCCGATTTCTACTTAAGAAACTTGTTGGAGTATAGCTATTTTTAGCAGTTTAGTCAATTTAAAGTTCATATATTCTGCTAAATAAACGGCTCATTCAATGAGCCGTTTATTATTGCTTAACAGAGCCATTTATGCCAGAATTAAAGAAAAGAAATACTATGTATTTATTATTCGATATTGGCGCAACGAATACCAGATTAGCGGTTTCGAAAGATTTGCAATCATTCCAAGAGCCACGAATTATTCCAACAGATCAATCTTTTGATGTGGCTGTTAAAAATATGGTGGCCACCGCCTTAGAGCTTTCTAAGGGCGAGCATATTTTAGCAGCAGCAGGTGGAATTGCAGGCCCGCTTGATAAAGAAAAATCAAAGCTGGTTGTTGCCCCAAATATTCCAGACTGGGAGAATAAACCATTACAAAAAGAATTAGAAGGCGCATTTAATGGGCCAGTATTTTTAGAAAACGATACCGCAATTATAGGACTGGGCGAGCTTGCAGATGGAGCGGGCAAAGGTTCTGAAATATTTTCTTATATTACGATAAGCACTGGCTTAGGTGGCTGCAGGTTTGTTGATGGGAGAATAGATAGAAGCGCCTTTGGTTTCGAGCCTGGGCATCATATTATAGATGCCGACAGAACCTATATGAATGGAAGCAATCCAGAAGGCCATATAGAAGGGTTTGTTTCTGGTGCTGGATTTAAAAAGAGATTTGGCAAAAACCCGGAAGAGATTAACGATGAACAGGTTTGGGAAGAGGCGACACATGCGCTTGGAATTGCTTTACATAATATTATTTTATTATGGTCTCCAGATACTATGGTTATTGGTGGCTCGCTTACGAAAAAACTTGAAATAGAAGCAATTGTAAAGGAGGTAGAAAATACGATGGTTATATTTAAAGAGTTGCCAGAAATAAAAAAAGCAGAGCTTGGTGATATTGGTGGGTTGCATGGAGCAATGGCATACCTTCGTCAAAGAATAGAATTGTAGTTTTCCACATTGCGCAATAGCTTTGGTTTTAGTACACTTATTTGGAAGTAAAAAATAATATGTACCAAAAGAAAAGAATAAAGCATTTTTTTGAACCGCCTCTGGCGAAACAAAAAATATTTCATTCTTTTCTTTTTCTTCCTCATCACAATCGGCGATAATATCGCCGGTTTTTTTGTGCTAAGAAATTAGTACAGGCACATCGAACCTGAAAGCAGAGACTTATGTGTGAAGACACACTTCAAAGAAGAGAACCTGAACTAACCAACCACGATGCTGCCGACGATCACACAGGGCATCCTGCTCCACGTATATCGTTTGCGGATCTGATGGTTGGACGACGAGAAATACCAGTACAGCTTGGCGGACCGCTGGATGCTCGTCCTGAAAAGTACCGTCGTGGATAGCTCGCTCGTGCACCCAGGGGTTGTGAACGCAATTCCCCTGGGTGCCTGTCGTTTGAGGCTATTTTTTAGTATACTAATACTATCTGCATTTAAAGCAGCTACATTTTATAATACTATTCACTATGATTCGTTCCAAAAAGCTAGCGAAAATTATTTTAACACTGTTTATTTTTAGTTTTGTTGTTTTGCCTGTAGCTCAGGTAGAAGCGCAAAATGTATATAGTTTTCAGTTGCCAGGTGATACAGCATCAACTCAAACAACAGATACTACAACTACAATAGATCAAACAACCGATACGGTTACTACTGATACAACCACAACAGAAGATACTTCCGACAAAAAAGGAGAAGACAATAAAGATAAGGATGAAGATAAAAAGGTAAAAGAAGAAGAGAAAGAAGATAAGAAAGAGAAAAAGACAAGTTTTAAAGAAGTTACAAAAGCAGAGAAAGATAAAATTATAGAAGATCGTAGAAAAGCTACTATCGCACGAAAAGCACGATACGAAGCTCAGCGGAAAGCATGGCAGGACGTATTGCAACAGCGAATTGATAAACAGCGAGAATTACGAGAGGCTATTGCGCGAACGCGAGAAGAAATTTATAAAAAAAGAAGAGAAATTCAACGCTTAAACGAGCTTCGACAGGCTATTATCCAGGGGCCTTCAACAACAACCCCAGATCAAGCAATAGAAACGCCGGTAACACAAGCAGAGGAGACGTTTGAAATTCCAATAGAGGCGCCAGTTCCTTCGGCATCAACAGCACCAAGCACTTCAAGTGTTACAGTCGAAACAAAAGAGCATGAAGACATTAGCGTTTTTTCTAATAGACTCAAAGGAGACGAATTTGAGGAGGAAGAAAAAATTCGAGTTATTATTAAATATAAAAATGCACCGACCACCACAAAAAAAGATGATATCGCAACAGTAGGTGGGGAAGTAAAAAGAGAGATGAAAGACACGAAAGCTGTTGCTGCAGATCTTTCACAATCAGAACTAGATAATTTGCTTGCCGATGGTGATATTGAACAGATTGATATAGATAGAGAGGTTGCCCTTCTTGATACAGAGCTCGATAATTCTTGGGGAGTAAATAATATTTTTTCTGGAAGCGCTCATACAGAAGGTTTAAAAGGGACGGGCATTAAAGTTGCCATTTTTGATACAGGGATAGATTATAATCACCCGGATTTAAAAGGAAGTTATGCTGGTGGATATGATTTTGTGAACGATGATGCAGACCCAATGGATGACAACGGGCATGGTACTCATGTTGCTGGAATTATTGCGGCAGCAGATAATAATTCTGGTGCGGTTGGAGTTGCTCCTAATGTTCAAATATATGCATTAAAAGTGTTAGATGAAAACGGAACAGGCTATGCAAGTGATTTGGTTGCAGCACTTGAGTGGGCAATGGCAAACGGAATACACATAACGAATTTAAGTTTTGGTACGGTTCTTGACCCTGGCTCCACGGTAGAGCAGGCGTTTTTCGATTCAAATGCTGCTGGTATTTTAAATATTGGAGCGGCTGGAAATTCTGGCACGTGTGATGGAGGTACTAATACGGTTAATTATCCAGGGAAATATTCATCGGTGTTGGCGGTAAGCGCCACAGATAAAGATCAATCACGTCCATGTTTCTCGAGCACTGGGGCAGAGGTAGAAGTTGCTGCTCCTGGGGTTGATATTTATTCAACATTACGAAGTGGTGCATACGGAACATTAAACGGTACCTCTATGGCTGCGCCTCATGTTTCTGGAGTTGCAGCGCTTATTTATTCGAACGGAATTGCAGACGGAAATGCTGATGGAAAAATAAGTGACGACATATGGTTGCAAATTACTTCGACAGCAGACGACCTTGGATCTGCTGGAATAGATACTCATTTTGGGTATGGAATTGTGAATGTTGAATCCGCGCTTGCGATTGAATCTACAGTAGAACTTGATCCAGCGTTGTTTGCTACTGTTTCGACAGATAAAAATAATTATGTTGTGTCGAGCGATCGTCTAGTGACTATTTCGGTTCAGGTAACGAACGAGCAGCTCCAATCGGTGAGCGGCCTAAAGGATACGGCATTTACATTAAGAATAAATGGTCTGGATAAATCAGACGCCACCTTTACTGAAACTGGTTCTTCTGGGACATATACCACTACGTATACTATTGCAAACCTTTCGGCAGGACTTCATTCTATTAGTGTGTCAATAAAAGATCTTCGGGATATTTCTGGAACAGGGAATGGGAAGTTTATTATTCAAGCCTCGGCCGGTGAGAATATTTCTACTCAAATAGCATTAATAGATTATACGCCATTTTTAGACAGCGAAGGGAGAACGAATCTAGATATTACAACGCAAATAACAGATCAGCTTGGAGGTGCTGTAGAAAAAGCGACAGTAGTAATGAATCTTGCTCATGAATCGGGACAAGCGTGGGCTGGGGCGAATCTTTCTGACGAGGAAGGGAAAGTACGGTTTAGTTTAAAAAATGTTTGGCTCGGGTGTTTTTCTACAACCATAACAAGCATTACGAAAACCGGGTTCGCCTGGGATGGAACAACTCCAGAAAACAAATTTTGCTTTACCCGTGCAAAAAAGCAAACTCAACCAGACCCAGATGCTGGTCTTACCGAAGAGCAAAAAGATTTTAGAGTGTTTGAAAAAGACCGTTCGACTCAGTTGCAAAAGATAAGTAATGAATCTCAACAGCTTACAGAAACAACAATAGAGACTCTTGCTTTACGGCTAGGTGTTGCAAGAAACTCTGAGAGAGAAGATATTGGAAATAAACTTGTGGGGAGGGTTGTTTCTGATGATGTGTCATCAATAATTAAAGACCAGGTGTTTACATTTATTACCTACGGAACAGAAACATCTATCCCGCTTGGGGCTGGAGAGCGTGCTGGGGTAGTAAATTCGTTCCAGGAAGCATATGGGTATTTGCCAAGACTTGCGAGTGATTGGGAAGAAGTACTAAAAATCGCAAACGGTAGATGGCCCTCTAAACGGAGCCTTTCTCGTGAAGTTGATGCAATGGAGCGATTTGAGAGGATTTATCTGCGCGCTGCAGACAGGGATAAGTCTTTCGATGATGCCGCTGTCATAATTATGGCGTATGGATTACGAATCGGAGATAGAAAATTCGATAGCGAAAAACAAGCAGCCGATATTTTTGAAGATATTTTTGACTACGCTCCAAATTCTGCTACCGATTGGGATATGGTTCGGGCAATCGCATACAGTGGTGCTACACGGTAAGACTAAATTTAAAATTCGAATGAAAGAAAATAAAAAACGGCTCATCCAGATGAGCCGTTTTTTATTGAAGAGTATAGGTTGCATTAGAACCACTTCTTTTTCTTAAAGTAGGCAAGCATAAGAAGTGCGGCCACAAGCATTATGCCGAGTGCGAATGGGTAGCCATATCTCCATTGCAATTCTGGCATATGAATAAAGTTCATGCCATATAATCCAGTTAAAAAAGTGAGGGGAATAAAGACTGTTGCAATAATCGTAAGCACCTTCATAACTTCGTTCATTCCGTGGGTCATTTTTGAAAGATGCACATCGAGAAGATTCGAAAGCATATCACTAAATGTTTCTGTTGTATCCATTATTTGAATGGTATGGTCGTATACATCTCTAAAGTAAAGTTTGCTTTCTTTGCCTATAAGTTTCGATTCTGAACGCTGCATGTTGTTAATAACCTCTCGAAGAGGCCAAACAGAGCGTCGAATAAAAATAATATCTCGTTTAAGCGCATGAATTTTTTCCATTGTGTGTTGGTTGGGATGGGAGAAAATTTGTTCTTCGATTTTTCCGATTTTTTCACCAATATGTTCGAGCACAACAAAATAATTATCTACAATCGAGTCAATTAAAGAATAGGCAAGAAAATCGCTTTTGCTTGTTCTTATTCTAGATTCGTTTTTTCTAATTTGTTCTCTAATGGGATTAAATACATCGCCATCAGCTTCTTGAAAAGAGATAACAAAATTATCGCCAAGAAGAATACTTACCTGTTCTATGAATGTTTTTCCTTTCGTAGAATTATACGAAAGCATTTTAAGTACCGTATAAATATATTTTTCGTGGTCTTCGGTCTTGGGCCGTTGGTCTGTATTTGTTATATCCTCAAGCACCAACGAGTGAATATCAAACGTGTTGCCAAGTTCTTCTATTTGTTTGACATCGTTAACAGTACTGACATTAATCCAGCTAACACTTTTTTTTGTTTTAAGCGGCGCACACGCGGCTGATTTTTTTACTTTCTTTTCCTGAAAAGTTTTTGGAGTGTAATCTATGATCGATATTTCAGCGCTCTGTTTTTTTGTGCGATTTTGAAGAAGCGTTCCAGGAGGAAGCCCCGCCTTTTCTGATCTGTGTTTTGATATCATATCCTTTTTGTTTCTTTTATGTCTTTATTGTACATCACCCAAAAGACTCTTACAACGTTTTTAATTAAAGAAGATGCCTGTGCTGGAGAATTCGTTTGTGGATAACTTTCACACTCATTTGTCAATATGATGTATTATAAAAGATAGAAATATTATTTTAGAAAACTATTTTTTTTAAAGGTTCTATGAACAACGCTTACAAAGCATGAAATTCGTGCTCACTTTGTAGCGGACCTTTCGCTTTTCGGTTGTTAATGTGCAGCATGCTTTTTGCTGCTCTTTTTATTTTGAGCAGTTCAATTGCTTTTGCTCAAGAAGCTACAACCACAGCAGGTTCGCAAGATACTACAGTTGAAGTAACTGATCAATCTGCTGATGAAACAGCAGATGGAGTAATAGTCGAAGAAGAATCATCTTCCGAAGAAGCTCTTATAGATGAAGCTGTTACGATTGAAGATTTAGGCGCCCAGCCAGCTTCGATTTTACCAGACAGCCCTTTTCATGTGTTTAAGCGTTGGGGCCGAGGAGTTCAAGAAGCATTTACGTTTGATCCTATTGCAGATGCTGCATTAAAGCTCGAGCATGCAAACCAGCAGCTCGCAGAAACAAAACAACTTATCGACGAAAGCGGATTAGCGAATGTAAATCCGATTGTTATTCAAGGGGCTATTGCAGCATTTAATAATAAACTTACCGATGTTAGAGAAACAGCTATTGCTTTAAAAGATGAAAAAGTTGGGAACCCAGAGGCGGTAGATGCACTTCTTACGGAAGTTACTGAAAAGCAGTTAAAGCAGCAAAAAGTTCTTGAGAGCATTGCAGTTGATGTTTTCGAAATTAAAGAAAATGCTGAAATAACAGGCGAAGGTGAAGTGCTGGAGATAGAAGCAGTGCTTGCGCAGGTTGAAGACACTCGGAGCGATGCGTTATCAAATCTTACTGATATATTACTAGAAGTAGAAGATACTGCTGATGCTGTTGGATTGCGACTTGTAGATGTTATGGAAAGCCAATCAGGATCTACTTTTAAAGATTTAAAAAATTTAGAAATTTTAGAGGCTATTCGTAGTAAAGTCCCAGATTCTGCACAGGGTGCTATCGATAGGGCAAAAGAAACAACATTAGCAAATTTTGAAATAAAAATTCAAGATCTGCCTTCTGGAGTGCGTGCTGAAAGATTTGAAAGCTATGTAGAGAATGCTACTTCGGACGAAACATTACTACTTTCGTTACTTGATCAGATAAAACAATCAACCGGCCTTCCTCCAGATGTGTTAGCTTCTATAGAACAAGCTAAAGAAATTGCTGTAAGAAAGTTCGAAGATAAACTCAGGTATATAGATGATTATAGGGTAGAACAACGTTACTTTAAGCGTTTTGAAAACGGTTCAGTTGACGATTTGGTTGTGCTCGAAGAGTTGAAAAATCGAATGCGAGCAGAAAGCGAAGAATTGCGACGAATGGAGGAGCTTCATACTGCTTCAGTTGCAGACTTTAAGAGTGCATTTACCGACGCTCAGTCTCAAGATCAGGCAGATCTTTTCCAAAGGCTTTCCAGAGAAATGGAAAATAATCCATCACCTAAAACATTCCGACTACTTCAAGAATTGGAAGATGCTGTTCGATCCGATCCAACGAAAGCAGCTTTCTTAGATTCATTAGAAGATAGAATGCAGGGAGAGTTTGAGCGACGATTCGAACAAGAAGGCGACAGATTCATGGATCGAATTGCAACACTCGATCCTCATGACATGAACGCGTACGATAATGTTGGATTCAGTGCTTCTTTTGTAGATAGTATTTCTCAAAATCAAGTGGGGAAGTTTAATGATTTCATGCAAGACGTGTATATTCCAGAAGATTTCGACAGATTCCATGAGCGTTTCTTCGACGCTCCGGAAGATGTTATTCGAAGAATTAAAGATTTCGATGATGGGTTTGATAAAACCATTCAATTTAAAATGAGAAAAATGGAAGAGGTTCGAGCCGATCAGGAAAGAGAAATAGAGAGAGCACGAATAGACTACCAAGAACGAGAAGTTCATTTTGAATTCGATAGATTACAACGCCAAGAAGATGATGAATTTTGGAGCAAAATAAACCAAATTCCATGGGAGAATTTTGCAGAACGACAAGTGTTGTGGGATCAAAAAATTAATAATGCGTATAATAGAGTCGAAGCGAAATTTGCAGAACAAAGACGCATTTTTGAAGAAAGAATTGCGAATGACCCCTGGTGCGATGAGGTTTGTAAACAAATTCAGGTTCAGTTCTTAGAACAAGAATTACGACACGAAAAAGAACGACTCTCAGACGATTTTACTCGAGAAAAAAATAGAATAGAACTTGAACAATCTCAGTTCCAACAGAACGATCCATTTGCTGGTGTTTGTAATGGCCCAGAGGAATGCGAGCAGTATTGTAGCACCAACCCAAATAATCAGGCTTGTGGAATTTTTGTAACAACATTCCAAGTTTTCTGTGATCCTCCTGGGTTTATAGATCAAAGTGGGCAGTGTGTATATCCGAATAATCCGGACGATCCATATCTTCCCTATTTAGTAGATTGTACAGAAGGGCAGTATTACGATCCAGGCGTTGCCAGTTGTGTGCCAGATCCATATTATCAGCCACCAAGCGATTTTGTGAATTGTGGCCCAGGAATGTTCTGGGATGATCAATTTGGGCACTGTAAGCAATTCGAAAATCAAGGAAACGATTGTGGCCCAGGTGCCTATTGGGACTTTTCAAGTGGAACGTGTTTCCCAATCGATGGCCCAATTACTCCGGGGATATGTCCTGATTATTACGAGCCAGTTTGTGGTGTAGATAATGTTACTTACAGTAACGAATGTCAGGCTCGATCTTCGCAAATTGCTATTCAATACTTTAATTCTTGTGGTGATTTTGCAACTCAATGTTCACATGATGAATATTGGGCACCAGAAGTTGGGCAATGTTTGTTTGAAGGCTCTTACATTCCATCTAACCCAGGGCAGTGTGATGGTGGTTGGTTCTGGAGGAATGAAGGGTATTGTGAAAAAGATTCGTCTCAAACACAGTGTGCGGCAACCTCTTGTGAACCGAGCTGTGGATCTAATAGCTACTGTCAATATAACCAATCAGGATGTGCAACCGGTTGTGTTGATGTGTGTCCAGCAGGTCAAGTATACGAAAACGGAAGCTGTACTGGTTCTACAGATCCAGGAAATAATGAAAATTGGGTAAGCCATTCTTGGAAATTTAGTGACGGTTCTTGGGAGACGTCTTCTATTTTAGGAAGAACAGATTCAGCATACCTCGATTTTATCGCGCGAACAGACGCACAATGTTTAACAAGCTCGCATAATCAATTCGCATGGAGGCCAGATGCAGGAAACGATTCAGATTGGAATTGGGAAAACTTTGGTATTCCCGAGTGTTCAGGAACAGCTACTAATTATTGTCCGCCCCCAAGCTGGTGGGATTCTGTAAGCAATTCTTGTCAATCTGCAGAGAATCCTGGCGATGCAAATACCTGTCCGGGCTTTGCCTATGATATGTGGGATACTAATGGAAATAGATATTGTGTATTAAACAATGTTCGGTCGTGTAGCGGTAGTTATCCAGATTATCTTAATGCAGATACCTACAGCGTAGATTATTGTCCTAGCGACGACACAACTCCGGTCGTAAACGACAATTGTCCAGCTGGTACGCATTCTCATGTAGAAGATAGCGGTTACTGTATTAACGATGCCGATGATTATAGTGGGCTCTGTTATTCTGTTGACGGTGTTACGAAAATTTCGTGTCCTTCTTCTGTGCAACCAGATTTTGAAGATTGTCCAGCAGGTTCGTATTGGGATCAATCAACATATCAGTGTGTAGGCGGAGATACGACATGTAGCCCAACACTATTTAACGATTGGCAATCGTCTTCAACCTGTAACTATAATGAATGTTCAGATGGGTGTAATTTCGAAAATGCTTGTCCGGTTTCCTGTTTAGACACCACAACTACTACTGCGTGTAATTATGATGGCGTCTGTAATGGCAGCGAAACAGAAGTAACGTGTTCAGCCGACTGTGTGCCAACAACAACGGAATACTGTGGTGATAACATTTGTAATAACGATGAATCTATCTCTACTTGTTATTCTGATTGTCAGACAGGGACAGGCCAATGTCCTGCAACTTCTGCAAATAATTATAGTGAGTCCTATAGTTGTGATTATTCACAATGTTCTGAAGGCTGTAGTTTCGATAGCCAAGGATGTCCTACAACTTGTTCAACAGCAGAGGATATGTGCGCAAATATGGATGGTTGGCATTATGATTCATCTACTACTACGTGTGTAAGAGATGGAGTTACCTGTAGTAACTCTAATGCCTGTTCTGCATGTCCAACAACAAACGATCCGGCTGCTTATTCGACTTCGTGGTGCCAATACGATAACGACGGCTGTCCAACATCTTGTCAGGATTCAAGTTCAAGCGGCTGGTGTGGTGACAACAGCTGTAATAATGGCGAAACAACAAGTTCATGTTCTCAAGATTGTGGAGGAGTGGACGGAGTGGATGGAACGCTTAGCTGTCCATCTGGCTATCACTCGCATGATGGTGAGGATTACTGTATTAACGATGCCGATGATTATAGTGGTACCTGTTACAATGGCTCTGGAACAACAGTAATAACATGCCCTGGCGCTGGATCTGGTGATTATGGGGTTTGTACTGGTTACACGGATTCTACTTCTTGTACAAGTGTAACTAATTGCTATTGGATGGATTCAAGTTCTTATTGTTACTATGATAGTAGTGGAGGAACTTCAACAGAATGGTGTGGTGATAACATCTGTAACAATTCCGAGACAGACAGCTCTTGTCCTTCTGATTGTGGGTCTGGAAGTTCCATTTCAGGCTATTGTGGCGACAATGTTTGTGATAGCAACGAAGATCCAAATTCCTGTTCATCTGATTGTGGCGGAGGCTCAACACCAAATTATTGCGACGGAATTTGTGGAAATGGAGAAGATTCATCCTGTCCAGGAGACTGTGGCACCACTTCAAGTAGTTGTCCATCAACGCTAGCAAATGATTACGGCGGTTCTTATACGTGCAGTAGTACGTGTTCTGGTGGCTGTAATTATGACGGAGAAGGTTGTCCTTCTACTTGTTGGGAATCAACCGCTGGCTATTGTGGCGACAATGTTTGTGACAGCAATGAAGATTCAAATTCCTGTTCAGTTGATTGCGGAAGTGTTCAAGGAACTCGAGTAGGAGGCACCGATAAAGGAGTGTTTCGATCTATCTTTCAATTCTTTGGTAATCTATTTTAATCCACACGCGCTATGATTAACTCACGACGCTCACACACCCTTCTTGTTCTTGTGGCAGCAGTAGCATTTGTATTAGTAGGGGTGTATGGGTATAGTAGAGGCGTTATTTCCGAGTCACAAAAAACTGCGTATAATAAAGCGCCGGTAAATGCAACTCAAGTACTTGGGGTTATAATTTCTGATGATTACGTGAATCCTTTTACGGGCGATAGTAACGCGCATTTCGCGTATCCTGTAGAACAATTGAGGGGGTGTCGTAATCTATCAGAGTGTACGAAGCTGTGCTCTCAGCCGGAGAACTTTCAGCGATGCTCCGTTTGGAACAGGAGTTTATAAATCAGTTAAACAATGACACAGCGCTTAATGCGCTGTGTCTTGACATATCGATGGAAATTTGATTGTATTAATAGTTCTGCAAAAGGGCATAGTGTATCTTGGGAGGGAGAACTATTGTGTTAGATTCGTTGCATCAATCGCCGTATGCACTGAGGGAACATGGAGTTTCCCAGGCAGACCTTCTAGCGGCCATTCGTTGTGGGCGCAATGGAATCACTCAAGCATGTAACAACCGAGTGATTCCAGGACTGGGCGCCTCAAGATGGCTTGCTCAATTCACTGGGGTTACTCCAGATTTAGAGAACGCGCATGTCTTGGAGTGGGCAGAAGTAACGACTGGGATGAGCATACTTTCAGGCGATATTCCGCCAGATCCAGAGATAATCACGGGCGTAACTCTCGTGATGGGGCGGGTAAGTCAGGCGGCGCTTGTTTCAGAAGACGGAATACCTGAAGAGGTCTATTCTGGGTTGTGGATGGAGGTAATACGTTTCCTCTGTTTGGAATTTGGGGGTGCTTCTCCTTCAGAGTATATCAAACTCGTACTTGGTGGATGCCTCGCGTTGAGGAAAAACATCTTACCAGATTCCAATGTACTGGGCCGGCAAGTTATTGCGGCCCTTCTTTTATTTAATAATCTTTTTGCTTTAAATAAAACATGATATACTAAGTGCGTATTCCAAAAGAAATATCCATGGCAAAAACAAAGAAACAGAGAACACAAAAAGAAAATAGTGTTTTGGATTCGATCGGACTTTCTTCTCCGCAGTCGGTAGCTTTTGTGTTATTCGAGGAAAACACCATTCGGGTTGTTGTTGCTGGCCCACGAAGAGTAAACCAAATGACAATGACGGTTTCAAAGAAATCGCTTTTTACAAGTGCTTTTTCTTCGCGATCACAAAAAGGAAAAACATCTGCAGCTGGAGATTTAAAAAAAGATATTCTTATTTTTGTATACGATTCAATCCGCAGGTATTCTCGCCGGCACTATAAAGTAAAAATTCCATTGGTAATTATTGGTGGAAATTGGAAAGGCATAGAAGCAGCAAACGACGCCATTGAGAAAGAACTTGGAATGCCAACTATTTTACGATCTAGTTCAACGGTACGTCATTTGTTAGAAATTTTTCTCTCACGAATACAGACCGAACGAACAGAAGAAATGTCGACAGTTGTAAAGAAGAATGGTTTAAGAAGAAAATTACACTTTATTGTACCAATTATTTCTATTGCAATAGGCGTGTTGCTGTTGTTGTCGACGCTTATAGTTGTGGTTTGGTATCAAATAGCTCCTGGAGGATTTGCAGAAACAGTTCAAGACACATTGTTATGGAGAAATAGTCTTGAACGAACGTTTGTATTAGATTTTCAATTACAAGGGCAGTCCTCGTTAAAAGATGTTATTGCTGCACGACAGCTGGTTCTTACCCAAGATGGGGTGGTAGAGATAGTGCCAACAGGCCAAAGAACAATTCAGTATCCATTAATAGCAAAAGCGCGAATATTTAATGATACAGAATCAGAATTACCATTGGTAGAAAGAACGCGGCTCGAAACACCGTCGGGAGATATTTTGCGCACCATTGAAAGTGTTGTTGTTCCTGCTGGTGAATCACTGGCTACAGATGTTGTTGCCGATGATACGGATTTGGAGGAGGTTTTCCCGGTGGAATTACGTTTTCCAGCTCTTCTTCATACTCAAATAGAAAAAACGGTGACAGCACGTATAGAGGCGGCAGCATTCAGGCCAGTGAAACAAGCAGAAACATTTATAAAAGAAGACGAACTCGAACTTTCTCGTCAGCATTTAAGATTATCGTTAAAAGACGCATTGTTAACGCAGGTAGATTGGGATAGGTTTGCAAAGCTTGATAGTGGGACACTAAAACTGATTAATGAACAACTCGATACCCCGGCTGGTGTAGATACAGATACAAAAGCAACACTTAAGGCGACTGGTTCATTGTTTGTTTCTATAGTGGAAAAAGACGAAATAGAAAAAGCATTGATTCGAAGTGTTCTTACACGAGTGGGTAAACCTACTGAACTTATAACATGGAGGGTAACAAATTTCGCCTACCAAACAGATACATCAAAAGGAACGCTTGTTGTAGATGCAGTGTTTGCAGAATAAAAAGAATTTTAAAAAATTAAAAAATCCCCGCAAGGGGATTTTCTAGTCTTGAGCAAGAACGCATCCCCAGATAGAAATATCGGTTTGTTGTTTAATTTTTTTGGCGGCTTCTTTTAATGTCGTTCCTGTTGTTGTTACATCGTCTAGTAAAAGAATGGTGCCTTCTTGTGGTGTTTGTGAGGAGCATTCGAATGCATCTTTAATATTTTGAATACGTTTTTCTTTGCTAAGCATTATTTGAGAAGGAGTATATTTTTTTCGAGATAGTATATTTGGAATAAATGTTATTGAAGGTGGTAGAAAGTTCCCGATTTCATCGTTTTGGTTAAATCCTCGTTCTCGGTATCTTCTTGGGTGAAGAGGAATAGCAATAGCCCAAAGCGGCGTGGTTATTGCTCCTCTTAAAAGTGCATGTGAAATAGCCGAAGAAAGAATAGCTGAGAGTGGTTGTGCTAAAACCCTCTGTCCGGAGTATTTAAGCAGATGGATTGCTTGTGCAATGTCTGGTGCTTCTTGGTAAATATGGGCTGCGATAATTCCAGAAAGAGGTGAGTCTTTTTCTAGATAAATATTCGGAGTAACTCGAGAAAGAATTTGTTGGCATGACAAGCAAAGACTTTCACCATACGCATTGCAGCGAATACAAAAAGTTGGGAAGAGAGCTTCCTTAAGTAAGCGAGCAGGTTTTATTGAATTATAATCGATTTTCCTTTGGTTGTTATTTTTATGTTAGCAGGTTTTTGTTTGGAAGATAGGAGGGTGTTTGCTATAGGGGATTCAACCAAATCCTGAACAGCTCTATGGACACCTCTCGCGCCGTATTGAGGATGGTATCCTTTTTGAGCAATAATTTTTAA
>JABIPD010000088.1 GCA_018698735.1 Candidatus Jacksonbacteria bacterium
CAGAAGTTTCTTCGCCAACCTTGTTTTTAGATTCTGTAGAAACAGGGGAGTAGGAAATTTGGTCTTCTGTTAACTCTGTGGTAATTTTTTGTTCGAGTGTTTTTTTCGCCATCTCTCTCAACGTCGCTTGGAGTTTAATAGCGCTGGTGTCCATATCTGCTTGGGTAACAATGGCGATTGTTTTTTCTCCGCCCCCAAGCGGTTCTCGAACTTCTCCGTATACGCTTTTTTGTCGGCTTGAATTAAGTTTAATAATAACAAGCTTTTGCCCGCCCTTTAATTCGCCTTCAACTCCTTCGGTATCTGCGAGTACTTCTATTTCTAGCTCGCCTTTGGCTGGAACAATCGCATATTTTTGGGTGCGATAAATCATACCGCCTTCTTCAAGCTGGAGTTGGGTGGTAGAAAGCAATGGCTGCGAAAGCGTAGATGTGTTTACTAGTGTTATGGTTCCTCTTACTCTTTCGGGAACTTTTTTGCCTTGTCCTTGAGGGGTAAACACTTCTTTTTTTGTGGCTTCTGTTAATACTATCGTTCCGTTAATATGAGATAAATTTTCTGAGTCATCGGCTGTTGTTTGGTCTGTTATGGTAAAGGTAGATACTGCTAAAGAGCGGTCTGCTTTGGCAGTAATTTCTATAGTTGCTCGTGGGAGCGCGAAATGAACAATCGCGACAGCAATACCAATAATAACTACCAGAAAAATAATGGCGATTAGTCTATAGGTACGTGGAGAAAATTGAAATTGCGACATAGAGTAATATTAAATGGCAGTACTATTGCTTGATAGAAACGAGCTGTTTAATCATTTTAGGATGAACGGTGCTTTGGTTAACAAGGAGTTTTATGCGGTTTACAAGCTCTGGAGAGTAGGAAACAGATAAAGAGGTTTTAATTTTTTTATTTAGGTTGTTGTTAAATATAAGATGAATTTTCCACTCGCCGGGATATGATTGTAAGAGTTTTTTTAGCTCTAACAAGGTTTGTTTTTGAACCGTGCTTGGAAGGGTAATAATAACGCAGGGTTCTGCTATGTGCTCTTCTACTGCTGCTACTGGCGCTTTATTAGGAATCTCTATTTCTGGTAATTTTGCTAAAGCTTTTTCTGATATCGGTTCAACTTTATTTACCAAAATTTTAGGGGTACCGTCTTTTAATGAGCACATTCCAGAAACAATAACGATCGCGTCATTTTCCCACATTTCGGGAGTTTTTTCCAGTGTTTTTGGAAATACAATTATTTCAAGCGTGCCAGACAAATCTTCGAGCGTTACAAACAGCATGGGTTGGTTTGCTTTGGTGAATATTTTTTTAGAAGCACATATAAGTCCTGCTACCACCACTTTTTGTTTTTCCATAAACCCAGAGGAATGCGTAAGCGGCACAACACGAGATTCCAACTGCTCTCGCCATTCTTTCATTGGGTGTGAGGAAATATACAACCCTAACAGTTCTTTTTCCCATACCAATTTTTCTTTTTCGGAAATTTCTGGTCCATTTATAACAGCAAAACGTTTGCTATCGTTACCTCCAGATTCATTCTGATCGTCTTGAACACCAAACATATTAAACTGCCCAGAATTTTTTTCTTGGTGTACTGTTTTTACATACTGCAAAATTGCTTCTATATTGTTTATTAATCCAATACGGTCTTCGAATCTATCAAACACGCCGGCTTTTAAAAGACTCTCGAGCGATTTTTTGTTAAGGTCTTTATCGGTAACTCTATGGAAAAGATCGTCTAAATTTTTGTAAGGGCCGTTTTCTTTTCTTTCGTCTATAATTACTTCTACAATATGTTCCCCGACATTTTTAATAGCCCCAAGCCCAAACCGAATAGTGGTTGGTGGCTCGTCATTTTTTCCAGGAACAACCCCGAAATGCAAGAAGCTTTCGTTAATATCTGGCGGTAATACATGCAAGCCTAGTCTTTCTGATTCTGCAATCTCTATGGCTATTCTGTCGGAATCGCCTCGATCGGCGGTCATAAGAGCCGCCATAAATTCAGCGGTATAGTTGGCTTTTAGGTAGGCTGTTTGATACGAAATAAGCGCATAGCATGCCGAATGCGAACGATTAAATCCGTATTGAGCAAACGGTTCTATAAAAGAAAAAATTTGTGCGCCTTGTTCTTTGGTTAGGCCGCTATGTGTTTGGCAGCCTTCAATAAATTGCTCTCGCATTTTATCGAGAAGTTCTTTTATTTTCTTTCCCATCGCTTTTCGTAACACGTCGGCGTCTCCCATACTAAAGCCAGCAAGATCTCTGGCCATTTGCATCACCTGTTCCTGGTATACTGCAATCCCAAATGTTTTGCTTAAGATTGGCTCTAGTTTCGGGTGAAGATAGGTTATTTCTTTTAAGCCCTTTTTGCCGGCAATATAATCGGGAATAAATTCCATTGGTCCTGGCCGATAGAGCGCTCCCATTGCAATAAGGTCTTCTATGTTTGTTGGCCCAAGTTCTTTTAAGTAGCGTTTCATTCCAGAGCTTTCAAATTGAAAAATCCCCGTGGTATCTGCTCTTTGGAATAGTTCGTAGGTTGTTTTGTCGTCTAATGGGATTGCGTCTATATCGATTTCTTTGTGTCTGGTTTTACGGATAATTTTTAACGCATTTTCTATTACTGTTAAATTTTTTAACCCCAAAAAATCCATTTTTAATAACCCAAGTTTTTCTGCCGGTCCCATGGGGTATTGGCTTATTACCGTTTTGTCGGAAGAAGAAGCGTATTGGGTTGGGATATATTCGTCGAGTGGTTCGCGGGTAATAATAACGCCACATGCATGCACCGACGAATGCCGTGCAACGCCTTCGAATTTTCGGGCGTTGTCTATAAGCCGTTTACAATCTGCTTCTTTATCGTATTTTTCTTTTAACTCTGGGTTTGCTACCAACGCTTTTTCTATGGTAACACCCGGGCCTGCTGGAATCATTTTAGATACTTCATCGCAATAGCTGTAGGGGTAATCAAGCACCCGGCCTACATCTCGTACTGCTGCTCGTGCAGCCATGGTTCCAAACGTAATAATTTGGCAGACTTTATCTTGGCCGTATTTTTTTTGAACGTATTCTAAAACCTCTTCTCTTCTGGTGTCGGCAAAGTCGATATCGATATCGGGCATCGAAATACGATCTGGGTTTAAAAATCTTTCAAACAGTAATTCGTATTCAAGCGGGTCTATATTCGTAATCCCAATTAAATACGACAAAAACGAACCAGCTGCACTTCCACGCCCAGGGCCTACGACAATACCATTTGTTTTTGCCCAAGCAATAAAATCTTGAACAATCAAAAAGTAGGATTCATATCCCATTTTGGTAATAATAGAGAGCTCGTATTCTAGGCGATCTATTTTTTCTTTGTCGGCATCTGGAGAGGTAATATCGTTGCCTCTTCCTTCTGTTGTAAGCCCATATCTTTCGGTTAACCCTTTAAAAGCTAGTTCTCGTAAAAATTCTTTAGACGAAAGCCCATGAGGAACCTCGAAATGGGGGAGGATAGATTCTCCCATCGGAATAGTAATTTCCTCTACCGTTTCTGCGAGTTTTACGGTATTGCTTATAGCCTCGGGGGTGGCATGAAAATGCTGCTGCATTTCTTCTGCCGAAGACATTTCAAATGTCTCTGGTAAATATTTCATTCGTTTGGTGTCTTCTACCTTCTTTTTTGTTTGTAAACAAATTAAAATATCGTGGGCTTCGCTGTCTTCTTTGTTTACATAATGTACATCGTTGGTGGCAACAAGCGGTAGCCCAAATTCTTTTGCAATCCGAACAAGTTCGGTATTTACCTCTCCTACTTCTGGAATATGTGGGTGATGCTGGAGTTCGACATAAAAATCGCCTTCGTTAAATATAGAACGATACCATTCTAACTTTTCTTTTATCTTTTTTTCATCTCCAGCCCGAATTGCGGACGGAACCTCTCCCTTTAAGCAGCCGGTGGTGGCGATTAACCCAGCGCTATGTTGTTTAAGTAATTCATGATCTACCCTTGGTTTATAATAAAACCCGTCGATATGAGCGCGGGTAGTGAGTTTAATAAGATTTTTATAGCCTTCGAAATTTTTTGCGAGCAACAGTAAATGATTGTTTTCGCGGTCTTGGGCGGTTTGTTTAGAGAATCGGTCTGGAGCAATATAGGCCTCTACTCCTATAATAGGTTTTATGCCAGCCTCTTTTGCGGCTTCGTAAAATTCAATAGCACCATACATAACGCCATGATCGGTAAGCGCAATTGCAGGCATGTTAAGCTCTTTGGCACGGGAGACAATATCGGTTATTTTCCCTAATCCATCGAGCAGGCTATAGGTGCTGTGGGTGTGAAGATGGACGAATGACATATAAATAAATCCCAAAAACAGATAACAAATTCATGGCTAATGTAGAGCAGGTCAATCGAAAGAGAAGGCGAGCTTTAAACTATTCAAACGGTAAGAATTTGTACAATGTTGTTTGGGAGGATGTGTTATGAGTGTATTTTTGGTTTTTTTGCACGTGGTTTTTTTGTTGCTTTTTTCTTTTTCCCGAGCGCATCTGCAACATGGTCTACCAGTTCGGTGGTTGCTTTAGAAATTACCTGGCTCGATGTTGCTGCAATAACAAGCTTGTCTTTTAGTTCATCTAAAAATTCTATAAACAGCGTAGACGTGTGGCTCATGTTTTTTGTAATAGACCGTAAATCGTGGATAGTTCGGATAACATAATACAGAGTCCAACACACAAATACGGTGATCCATACAACCGCTACCGCAAGAATAATATTTAACAGATCGTTTGATGATTCTATCATAGAGTTTTTTTATATTGATATTCGTGAGTCTTTTGGAAAACTTTTTATTAGTATAACAGGCGGGGTGAGGTTGAACAAGCGTTTTTTGAATTTCTAATTGACCTAATTACTAATTGCACTAATCAATATCCAATGAATAAAACCTCAATGAATGCATGCCTGTTTGTGTATTGTTCCTTTGGTTATTGGGGATTGATTATACATTAGTGCAATTAGTAATTAGAAATTTAAATATTTTTTTTCTGCACAATTTCTGACGCCTTCGTTCGTATATGCTATTATAGTGTTAATATGTCCAGTGATCCTCATGAGCTTCTCGAGCAGTACCATCCGTTAAATAAACACGAAATTTCCGCTAGTATGTGGTGGCTTAACCACCGTAAGCATATGCGGTTGGTTTTAATTATAGCGGTAGCAGTATTAATTGTTCTTTTTTGGACGCTTTCAATCTGGTGGGGAGTAAATTATATTTTTTCTTCTCGCAGTTATACACAATCACTTCTTGCTCCTGGGGGTGCTTTTCAGGCTGTACGGTTGAGTGCACAAGCAATTGATGTCCAGATTTCTTCTGTTACGTTAGTGAAAGGCTCTAAATCTGCTCAGATTGTATGGTCGGTAAGAAACCCAAATGTTTCATATATTGCTAACACCTCTTTTAGGGTGCCAGATGCTTTAACACAGAAAGATTTGCCGATTGTTCGCTTGTATCCAGGCCAAACACAATGGTTTTCTGTAAGCGCGGCGACTTCTTTGCCTTCGGTAAATAGCTCGGATATTTCTGTTAATGTTGACTGGCAAAGAGTTCAACCAATGGACAAAGAATTATTACAAAATCTCTCGGCAGTATCAGTTGCAAATGTTCGGTACATACCAGCACAAGGAGTTGCTTTACCAGGAATTACTTTTGATATAAAAAACACCGCAGTCACTGGGTTTTGGGAATCTCGTGTTGCGGTGGTGGCCTCTGCTGGA
>JABIPD010000090.1 GCA_018698735.1 Candidatus Jacksonbacteria bacterium
ATTCATCACCTTTTTCATCCATTTCTCGGTTAGCGCTTCTTCTATATCTACCCCTAGCCTATCTGCTGCAACAATCGCCATCCCAACAATATCTGCTAATTCTTTTGCCACCTCTGCTCGCGCTTCTTCATCGCTCACATATTTTTCTTCTCTACACTGTTTTCGTAAAATAAGCACTGCTTGCATGAATTCTCCAAACTCTTCTCCTAATTTTAGCAATGCGAAATCTTCGTCCATATTAACATTATGCTGTTTTCCATATCTGGCAGCATTTTCGAGCACGTATTTTTGAATTTCTCTAAACTCCATAGTTCAAATATTATAATTGAGCTACAACTTCGTCGGCCGCATAGCTTAATGCCTCTCCTAGTGTTGGATGAGGATACGGGATAGCTAATATATCATAAACTGTATCTCCGTGATAGATGTGAGCAATTACAACCTGCATTATATCTGTCGCCTGCACGCCCACAACCTGCATTCCTAAAATTTTCCCTGTCTTTTTTTCTGCTATCAGCTTTATAAATCCTTCAGGCTCTGCCAAAGCAACAGCCTTGCCTATATCTTTCATTAAAACTTTTCCTACCACTACTGACTTCTTTGCTTTCTTTGCATCTTGCTCGGTTATTCCTATTGTCCCTATCTCTGGCGAGCTAAAAATAACACTCGAAACCATAGTGTAATCCATCTTTTCTTTTTTACCTGCAACATTCGCGCCAGCCACTCTCCCTTCCATTCCAGCAACATACACCAAAGGAACTTTTCCGTTTATATCACCTGCAGCATAAATATTCGCTACATTTGTCTGTAAATAATCGTTTACCACAACAGAGCCTCTTTCGTCTGTTTTAATACCTGCATTTTCTATTGCTAATCCTTCTATTGCAGCCTTCCTACCGGTTGCAACCATAACCTCTGCAACATTTATCTTTCTTTCGCTCTTGCCTACTGCAACAACCACCTCTTTTACTTTCTTCGTTTTATAAACTGATTCTACCTGCGCATTTAAAAGCACTTTTACTCCAAGTTTTTTAAGAGATGCGGCAATTTCGTCGCTAACGTCTTTATCAAACCTCGCAAGCAACCGAGGCGCTTGTTCTATTATAGTAATCTCCACCCCCATATGTGCTAAAAAGGTCCCAATTTCTATGGCAATAATTCCGCCGCCAATAATAAGTAACGATTTCGGAAGTTTGGTTAAAAATAACGCCTCATCGCTCGTAATGTATCCAGCACTCTCTAATCCGCCAATCGGTGGCACAAAAACCTCCGATCCAGTTGCAATAACTATCTTTTCGGCAGTTAACGTTTTCTTTCCTACCTGAATTTCATGCTGATTAATAAATGCTGCCTCGCCTTTCATAACTTTTATTCCAGACGCTTGAATTCCTTTTTTTCTTTCGCCGGCAAATGTATTAGAAACCAAATATTTCACCCTATTTTGAACGCGCCGCCACTCAACAACAGGTTTTGTTGCTTTTATCCCTAGCGCGTCAGCCGATTCTATCATCCGCTTTCTCTCTGCGGTTGCAATAATAGTTTTCGATGGCATACAGCCTTCGTTAGTGCACAAACTATATCCAAGCGCACGCTTTTCTATCATGCAAATCTTTTTCACGCCGTTCTTTTTAGCCGATTGAGCCGCATTAAACCCTGCACTCCCTGTTCCTATAACAATAAGCTCGTAGTCGTATTTCATATTTTTTTCTAAATTTCTATACAGACCACCCCTTACTCCCCTCCTTCTAAAGGAGGGGACAGGACTCATCTATGTTTAAAAGATGTCATTTTGACCGACCAGCTTTATCCCCAAATAGAAAGCCATTTGCCAATATATTCTACCACCACGTACAACCAAAAGACATAGCCAGCAATACCAACCAATAACACTATTATTGAGGTATTTATAATTTCGTTTCTTTTGCGTTTTGCTTCATCTAACGAACAAACGCCTTTCTGCTTTTTAAAATAAATCAGCACACTTGCGATTAAAAGCACCAACCCCAACAACCGAAACACCCATTTATAATCTCCATACAAATTATCGGTAAGCGAAGTTGCAAACGAAACCGTACTTAACCCCAAAAGCACCAATATTACTGGAGCTAAACAACAGAGAGAGGCTGCAACCACTGGCAACCATACTATTTTTGCTATTTCTTTTATTTTCATATATTAGCTTTCTAAAAGTGATTCAATATCCGACTCGCGGATATCTCCAGGAATAGTTCTTACCACCTCACCTTTTTTATTTATAAGCACATGGACGTTAGTATAGAATATGCCATAACTTTTTAAAGCAATTCTTCCTGGGTCTAGCACTATCGGAAAACTAATATTATACGACCTTCTAAACTGATCGACCGTAGATTTGCTTTCCTGCATATTTACTCCTATCACCTCTACTTCGTCCTTATACTTATCGTACAACGAACTCAATATTGGCATATCTCGCTGGCAATTAGGACACCAGGTCGCAAAAAAATCTAACACTACTGGCTTATCGCCTTGATAACTCGAAAGCGTAATAGTGCCGTTATTTAAATCTTTCAACGTAAAATCTGGCGCCAATGGTTTAACTGGTTCTTTACGAACAATAGAAGCTGGCGGCTGTGTTCGCTGCTGTTGAACGTGGGTTGTTTCTTGCGCTAACGGTTCAGAGCTATTTGAATCCAGAGAAGAAGCACGAATAATTGCGTATCCACCTGCAAGTACCACTACAACCACAATAAGTATTATTATTTTTTTCATATTTTTTTTTCGTAGAGACGCTTTGGTAAAGCGTCTTCTGGTGGTGAACATCAAGACGTATCACCGATACGTCTCTACAAGACAAACTTAATGACGACAAGATCAATTAAAGATAATCCAGAAGTGCTTCGTAGTTTAGGAATCCTAAAAATTTATATCCGTATGAAATAAGGTAGCCCATATTATTAGTGACCAAAAGTATACCTAACAGAACAAGGAAAATACCACCTATAATAGAAATCGCTGTTGTAGCTTTGTTTAGTTTTTGAACAATAACTCCAGACGAACCGATTGCTGCTGCTATTATAATAAATGGAATCGCAAGCCCGAGCGAAAATACCGCCAGCAAAAACCCACCCTGAATTGCTGTAGAAGACGTAGAGGCTAGCAAAAGAATAGATCCTAAAATTGGTCCTACACATGGCGTCCAACCAAACCCGAAAGCAGAACCAAGCAACAACGAATTTAAAGAAGTGTTTTGTCGAAAAAATTTAGGGGGTTTAAAATGAGTTTCTTTATTAAGAAATGGGATTCTTATAACATGCAGCATAAACAGCCCAAATGCTATTACGAATATTCCGCCAATACGCGAAAGCCAAATTCGATACGGCACCAACGACTGCCCTACAAACCCAGCTAACGTTCCGAATATAATAAAGATAAGACTAAATCCAACAGTAAATAATATACCGTTTAAAAGTATTTTCCGTTTTGCTGCTGCAGCTTTTTCTGGGTCTTGTAAATCTTTTAATGAAACCCCAGAAATAAAACTTAAATACCCTGGGACCAAAGGTAATGTACATGGTGCCAAAAAGGTTATTAAACCAGCAATAAACGCAGGAACAACAAGTGAAAAATCCATATAAACATAACTATGACGATAACAATAACTATGACAAAACTATCATGTTATCGTTATTGTCATTGTAATAATAACTTAGTTTTATCTCGCATTTCCTCTAGTGTCATGAATCCACGCTTATGGACCCGAATACGGCCGTTTGTGTCTATAAATAAAGTTTCTGGCATGCTAAATCCACCGATAGACCGATAAAAACTGTCGTCTGGATCTAACAAAAAGACCATATCATGGGTTACCCCTATTTCATCGGTATAGCCTTTTGCTTTCTCTAAAGACTCTGCCCTATCTATTGCTACTACTACTATATCATTTGCGAATTCTTTTTGTAATGCTGCGAAATCTGGCAATTCTTCTCGACAAAATGGACACCATGCAGCCCATGAATTAAGTATCAGTGCTTTGCCTTCAAAATCAGCCATCGATACTTGGTTGCCGTTATAATCTTGTAACAAAAACTCTGGAGCTGCACCTAAATCTTTTAATTCCACTCTTTTTTCTGTGTTCGTTTTGTCTGGAGCAGGAGAAACCGTATTAGATTGAGTATTTCTACCTGTTATTATATACCCCACAACAGCAAGAACTATAATAAAACCTACTATAAGAACAATTTTTGATGAATTAAATTTCATAGTGTTTTATAAATACGATTTTTTCGTCATCCCTTCGAGGCTCTGCGCGCCCCGTCCTTGTGATGGGGAGCTGCATGTGAATGATCTCTGACGCGAACAAGAACAGAGATTCTTCACTCTCAGATGCTTCAGTTCAGAATGACGAAAAACGAAGACCACCCCCCGTCACTTCTCCGCCAGCCGGCGGGATCCGGACGGGGCAGGCCTTCCGCCAGCTGGCGGACCCCTCCTTCTAAAGGAGGGGAAACTTAAAAAAATCATTTAAATAATTCGGTATCTGGATGCGCTGCAACCCAGCTAAACCAGAAATTCCCAAATGGGTTTATTCGTTCTTTGGTGCCATCTTCCATTTCTTCAAAAATTCTTACGGCATCGAGTTCTTTGTCATGCTCTAATACAATTGTTTTTCCTTCAAACGTGTCACGAACCGTTCCCCTCGTTGCTATAGCCGGCGGATAATACGCCTTGGCTTTTCCATTTATAACAACTCCTAAAACAAAATCTTTGTCTTCTAATCTGCTGTCGGTTGCATTTACATCGAAAAACGTTCCTGGGGTTGTATAATAATCGCCATACGGATCAACCGTATATCTATCTTCGCTATAAATTCCGGTATCTTGCGAAAGCACCTCGCCGTCGGGGTATTCTTTTTTCCACTCCCCGAATCTAATTTGATCTGAAGGCAATACATTCAGCTGTGATCCAGCTAACTCACCACGAATAGCCTCTCCAAGAACCTGAGACCAATACGTGTCTGTTTTTCTGTCGTACATTACTAAATTCGAATTCCAAAGCTTGCCAGAAGTACCAAATTCAACGCGTTCACCTTGAACAAGCGGGTCGAACACTATTCCAGAAAGACACAACGGACAATAACTAATAAGTACTCTGTTGCCTTCTACTGTATCGTTTACAATTTCATGCCAAACCAAAATATTGAACGGATAAAATCTTGCAGTATTTCCTTTTGTATACGAAATCCCAGCTGTTTCGTCTGCCAACCAGCCCTCAGCAGCAGAGATTGAAACAAATTCAGGATTATCTATAGGTGGAATACCATCTTTAGGTGGCCCGCCTCCTTTTATTTCATTCAGCGGCACCGTATGTTTTATACCTGCAGTAATCATAATCTCTTTTGTAGACGTTGTTACCGGCTCAAGCGTATCTGTTTGTTGCAAAATACCTTTTATCACCTCTTCTGCTGCTTTATTATCTTCGACCGTTGTAACAACCTCTCCATTTTGAATAACTGCTGTATGTGTTTCTGGGTCTACAAAAAGTGAAATAACTCTATCCATATTTCCACGCAGAAAAAAAAGAGCAGCAACAAGTACAACCGCCACAATAGCTCCAACAGATAAAAACGTTTGATCCCTCATATTAAACACTTAAAAGTTTAAGCAATTGATTAAACTTTAACAAAAAACACCCCCCACGTCAACAAACACTGTGCATAACTACCGCCCTACCCTATTCCCAAATACGTATGTATTTTTTTATCCTCAAAAGAACTTATTACCTCGTCTGCTATCGAAGTATCTGCATGGCTCATTGTTGGGTCGTATACTGCAATGGTAAACGCGCCACTCGCTTTTGCTGCTTTAAGACCAGTTGTGGAGTCTTCAAAAATAACAACTTCTTCTGATTTTACCTTTAAATACGTTATGAGCTCTGTGTACACCGTTGGGTCGGGTTTTCCTGGGAATCCTTCTGTTTGCGTGGAGTAATATTTAGAGATTCCTTTTTTAAGAACCGGAAAATGCTCAAGCGTGTCTTCTATCCATTCTTGTTGAGAAGAAGAACCTATCCCCATAGGTATTTGGGCTTCGTGCATTTCCTGAACAAATTTTTCTACTCCTGGAATAAGATTACAGAGACCCGAATAAATTTTGTGTGCAACTTTTTCGAACGCCTTAACCGCCTGCTCGAAAGTTACCTCTGGTTTATATTCTTGAATTAATGTGTGTGCATCTGTAAGATTTAAACCCTGTGTTTTTTGAGCAAGTTCTTGCGTATACTCTATCCCAAAACTTTCCCATACTTCGTGTTCTCTTTTTCGCCAGTATCTTTCGCTATCTATAAGCACCCCATCCATGTCAAAAATAATTGCCTTAAATTTCATATATCTATTATTTAATATATACCATAGCTAATACTACACAATACAACTGCTTATTGAAAGACAAAAGCCGGCATCAAGGAAACAGACACCAGCTCAGTTAATGGAGGCAAACCAACGAAAAAGATCGTACTTCGTTGACTCCCAAATTGTTACAATGTCCCCCCAACACCAAAGAACAGTGGCTATTACAACCAGTACAAGCAACGACCGTGTAATGCATCCAATTCGCATTCCCAGGCTCCTTCCCTCTTTTCAACATAAAAACACATCTATCTATTAAGATCAATACTATAAGAAACAACTTTTCATTTGTTTTTCATTCATTTTTTGCTAAACTATCTACAAAGGTCGGATTTTTAATATTCATCTATAATTGAACAATATACGTATGAACTATTTTTCATCATGGAACGATGCCATAGTAGCATCTTTACAAGACTTATGGGCACAGTTTGTTGGATTTATTCCAGAGCTTCTTGGCGCGTTAATCGTACTTATTGTAGGGCTTATTATTGCCTCTTTCTTAGGAAGAGCAATAAAACGCGTAATACAATTTGCTCAAATAGACAAACTCTCAGAAAAATCCGGATTAACCACCAGCTTCGAGAAAATAGGGCTTAAATTCACTCCATCAGCAATTGTTGGATGGATTACTAAGTGGTTCTTGATTATTGCAGTACTTATCGCCGTAGCAGATATTCTTAAATGGCCACAGGTTACTGAATTCCTTAATTCTGTAGCCCTCTACATCCCAAGAGTATTTGTTGCTGTTATTATCCTTATTATAGGAGTACTTGCAGGCCACTTTATTCATGAAGTTATCCAAAAAGGACTTCAGGCTTCTCGTGTTGCTGCTACTCAGGCGAAATTACTTGCAACTATTGGGAAATGGGCAATTATTGTATTTGCATTAATGGCTGCTTTAATAGAGCTTAATATTGCAAGTCGATTAATTGAAACCTTATTTACTGGAATTGTTGCAGGAGTTGCAATTGGATTTGGACTTGCCTTTGGACTTGGAGGAAAAGACCAAGCTTCAAAATGGCTTAATAAAATGGATAAAGAAATCATCAACGACTAGACTAGAAAAAAAGAGCCCTTCGGGGTTCTTTTTTGTTTGAAAAATTGCTAAACTTTGGTGTTATGAAAAACATTCGAACATTGGTTGTTGTTACCGATTACGACAAAATATTACTTGGAATGAAAAAAACCGGCTTTGGAAAAGGCCGATGGAATGGATTTGGCGGAAAAATAGAGCCAGGAGAAACCATTTTGCAGGCTGCTCACAGAGAATTACAAGAAGAAGTTGGTATACAAGCAACAGCAATAGAAGAAAGAGGAATAATCACATTTAAAGGCATTACCACCTTTGACGATAGCCAAGCAACTGATATACTGGAGGTGCATATCTTTAGTTGTACTGAGTTTAATGGTGAACCAAAAGAAACAGAAGAAATGAAACCACAATGGTATCATTGGAAAGACATCCCCTATTCTGATATGTGGCCAGATGACAGATACTGGCTTCCGATCTTTTTAGAAGGCAGAAGCATACATGCAACCTTTGCCTTTAAGGCAGAGAATGAGTTTAAAACAATAGAGATAACAGCCGGAGAACGGAAAACAAAGTATTAGCCCTCTCTCTATGGCAGAACACCGAGGATTCATAGGAATTATTATTGCAATTTTTTTGGTGGTAATTAGCAGCTACTTCATGGCAACCAAAAAACTTGCCGAAGAAAAAAATTCTGAGCCAGCAGGAGACGATATTGTTTTTTGCACGCAAGATGCTAAAGAATGCTGGGACGGCAGCTATGTAGCTCGCGTTTCGCCAGATTGTTCTTTTGCAGCTTGCCCGGGTGTAACAACAGAAAACGACTTTATAAAAATTTCTTCGCCAGTAGAAAACCAGGAAGTAGGGTTTCCACTAACAATCCGAGGAGAGGCCCGCACATTCGAAAGCACGGTAAACATTCGCATTTTAAACAGCGACAAAACAATACTTTACGAAAATTTCACAACCGCACGATCAGCTCAAGTAGGAGTATTTGGGCCATTCGAAACAACCCTGTCGTATCCAGAGCCGAAATCTTCTACCGGGTTTATTGAACTCTTTGAATATTCAGCAAAAGACGGCACCGAAACATCGCGACTGTTAATACCTATTAGGTTTACCGAAACAAATACTACTACGATAAAAGCATTTTTTAACAACATTTCGCACGACCCAAATTTAATAGATTGTAATGTTGTATACCCCGTAGAAAGACGAACAGCTTCCGCAGATACAATAGAAAAAGCCGCATTACAAGAACTGCTGCTGGGACCAAGTATATTAGAAAGAACCTCTGGGTTTCAAACCCAAATCCCGGAACGAGTAGAAATTAACTCTTTAGAGGTTGAAGACGGAACAGCTTATGTCGACCTTTCAGAAGAACTCGAGCCTGGAGGCGGATCGTGTATCGTAACTGCTATTGTTTCTCAAATTAACCAAACACTTACTCAATTTTCACATATAGAAGCTGTCGAACTATCTATTAAAGGAGAAACTGAAAGCATTCTACAGCCATAATTATACAAACTATGAAAAAAAATAAGTTTAAGCAAGAACACATCCTTAAGATGAATAAAACCGATCAATACCGCACGGTTGATGAACTTTTTAAACGCAGCCAGCCTAATTCGGTGTATTACACCATGCTTGTTTTGTCGGCATTTATTGTAACAGCTGGTCTTTTATTAAATAATGCACCTATTGTAATTGGTGGCATGCTTGTAACACCAGTGCTCACTCCTCTGCTTGTTATTGCGCTTGGGCTTGCTACCGGTGAAATTGCCGCAATAAAAGGAACGGCCCTTCTTACGCTAAAATCATTTGTTATTATTGTTGCAGCTGCTGTACTGCTTACCTTTATTTTTGGGCCAACTAAAGTAGAACCCATAATTGGAGATTCTCTCCGCACCATTGTTTTATACTTTATTGTTGCACTTACCAGCGGGGTTGCAGCAACATTTGCATGGACGCGAAAAGAAATAGCAGATGTGTTACCAGGAATCGCAATTGCTGTTTCGTTGGTTCCGCCATTAGGGCTTGTTGGAATAGGAATAAGTACCTTAAATGTAGCAATGATGAGATTTAATTTCCTTCTCTTCTTGTTTAATCTTCTTGGTATTATTGTAGGAAGCTTAGTAATATTCTCACTTCTTAAATTCTACCGCTCCGATAAAAAAGTAAAAGCTGATAGCGAAGAGCTCAAAGAGATGACAGAAAAAAAATAAATAAGCCATCCGGTTGGCTTATTTATTTTTAAATTTTCTAAAAAAAGGGCATCTCTAAGAAAATTATTTAAAACTAACAGAGGCCAGAGATTCTTCCCCTGCAGTCCCTGTCACAAGGACGGGGCACGGCAGAATGACGAAACAAAAAAGAGTGGGTAATGCCCACTCTTTTTTATTGATACGTTAAACCTGTTTTTTAACCACACTTTCTAATGCTCTCAAAACCTCTAGAGGCACTGCGAACACAACAGTATTTGATTGATCTGAAGATATATCGTTAATTGATTGTAAAGTTCTTAAATGAAGAGCCCCCGGGTTTTCAGAAAGCATTCGAGCAGCTTTGCTTAAATTCTCTGCAGCAATAGCCTCTCCTTCTGCTTTAATAATCACCGAACGTTTTTCTCGTTCCGATTCTGCTTGCTTACCTATAGTTCGCTGCATGTCTTGCGGCAGTTGAATATCTTTCAATTCAACGCTCTCGACCTTAATCCCCCAAGGATCTGTTGCTTGATCTACAATATCTTTAATGCGAACCGAAATTTCGTCTCTATTGGAAAGCACTTCATCTAAAGACACCGAACCGACAATATTTCGCATGGTGGTTTGCGACAACTGAGAAACAGCTAAATTATAATTCTCTACCTCGAGCACGGCTTTTTCTGCGTGCGTTACTTTATAATAAATAACCGCATTCACAGCAACCGTAACATTATCTTTCGTAATGGTGTCTTGAGGTGGAACATCTGCCACCTTCACACGCATATCTATTTTTGTCATGCTCTGAAAAACAGGAAACACTAATTTCCATCCAGGCGATATTATCCCCGAATACTTTCCGAGGGTAAATTTTACCCCACGTTGATATTCGTTAATCTGGCGAATACTCACCAAGATAATTGCAACAATAATGGCAATTATCACATAAACGGTGGTTGTCATAGAAAAAAGAATTAATTCTTATATAAACGCTACTCCTGGTATTTTACTGTGTCAAGGGTTTTTAAACTTCAAAACCCTGCCTTTATAGGGCAGAGCTTTGAAAAAGAACAATCTACTATTTCGTGTACGCGTACGAGTACCTATAAAATACGTAATGTATTCTAGAATCGAACTATATCACACTGCAAATTAACCATACATGAAAAAACGGTGATCTATAGCAAAAAATATTTGGATTCTATATACTAAACGTATAGTACTTCGTATCTATGGCTGCTATTTATACAAAAAGTGGTGATACAGGAGAAACATCGTTACTGGGAGGTATTCGCGCACCCAAAAACAGTCTTAAAGTAGAGGCCTATGGAACTGTTGATGAACTAAGCGCGTGTATTGGAACCGTGCGAGCTATTATTTTTGAGACCGTTCAATCTATATACGAACAACTCGAAATTATCCAGCATCATTTGTTTACCATAGGAACACTGCTTGCTACCCCCGAGGGTGCGTATTCAGATCTGCAAGTAAAACCACAATGGATTACCCTGTTAGAAAATTGGATAGATGCATCAGAAGAAACATTACCAAAACTTTCTACCTTTATTTTACCAGGAGGAAGCCCGGCATCTGGTCATCTCCATCTTGCACGCGCTATTTGCAGACGTACGGAGCGAAATATTGTATCATTATCTCAACACGAAACACTCCCTCCTAACGTTATTGTATACATAAATAGATTATCGGATTATTTATTTATGGCGGCGCGTTATTTAAACCTTGAATCCGACAGACAAGAAACAACGTGGAATAAAGACATATAATATGAGAGATTTACAACACAACGAAGTCGATGACATTAAAAAGAAAGGTAAAAAAATATCGAATACAATCTTTTTTGTATTCTTAATTATTATTTCGCTTGCAGTTCTTTCTGCTGCCTGGATATTTACGATCCTTTTTTCTGATTCTCTTGATTACAAATCGTTTACGCCACAGCCATCTGAGCCATCTGTCACAATATCAAAACCTCATCAGGTGTTTACCATGAATCAACTTGGCCAGCGCCCGTTTCTTAATGGGAAAAGCTCGTTCGACCCAGATGGCGGAGATATTACTGGCACCTGGACCCTTATATCCTCTCCTACAAACCCAGACGAAAACACCGTTGTTGCAAAAAAATCGCTTGAATATTCCGCACCGCCTATCTCTGCCGAAAGAATAGGCCGATGGGTGTACCAATTAGAAGTTACAGACGATGAAGAGACAACAAACAAAGCAATCGCTACAGTAATGATTACAAAATAACTGTTATTTATTTTTTAAAGACTTTTCGTATGCTCTTAATGCTGCGATCTGTTTTTTATTTGGATGAATGGTTGATCGTTTTTTTGCAATGTATTCGAGAGCTTCTTCGACCGATTTTCCTTGCGAAATATAATATGCCGCTGCCACGGTTGGTGCTCTGCCATGCCCTTCGTGGCAATGAATATAGACTGCAAGCCCTTCACATTTCATTGTGTCTAAAAATTGAACAGCAACCTCTAATTGTTTTTGGGTTGGAGCGTGATGATCGGTAATTGGAATCCATAAAAAATAATCTACTCCAAAAGGCTGATCGATATGTTCTTTATCTAATGACAAATCTGCTTTCACCCCCTCTTTTAAAAGTTTTTTATCGAAATGCCCTACACAACAGGCGTTGGTGCCAATAGAAATAAAATCATCTATTTTGCTATATTCAAACGTATGAGCAACAGCACCTTTAGACGGCTTATGTTTGTTGTTGCTGCTAAACAGCGCTTTTAATTTTTGTATCATACAATTATTGTTATAAAAAAACCGGATTCATAGCATAAACCCTGCGCTTTTTAAGGATTCCTCTATCCAATAGTAACATAATTTTATACAATAAAGAAAAGAAAGCTCAGGTGAACAAATATGAAAAACAAACCAACAATCGTATTTTACGAAATCGAAAATTGGGAGAAACCTATACTCAAAAAAGCTTTTCCGCATTCAGTCGTAAAATTTTCCGCTGACCCACTCACCGAAAAAAGTGTTATAGAAGCACGCTGGGAAAAAGCGACTATTATTTCGCCCTTTATCTATTCTTCTGTTTCTGCAGAAGTTCTTCGAGCGCTTCATCATTTAGATATGATAGCAACCCGCTCAACAGGATTTGATCATATCGATACTGAATTTTGCAAAAAG
>JABIPD010000047.1 GCA_018698735.1 Candidatus Jacksonbacteria bacterium
GGTAGCCTTTAGTTGGATTTCGTACTGACCAGGCACCGAAAATTCATACCATAATTGTTTTTGTGTCGATTTAGGGCCAAAAGGAATACGCCATTCAAATAAATCTCCGGTAGATGCTGATCCGTCTAATGTAAACGGCTGAAATACCGAAACAATTGGGGTGTCGAAGTCTATAATAGCCAAAGGCTGCTGTGGGAATATGTTTTTTTCTTGTGGTGTTGGCACCGAGCTCCATTCAAATGTTTCTTCACTGTTCCTGGCCCACGATTCAGCTTGTTTGGACGTGCCGTATGAAACCGAGTTCGTTATTGTTTCGTTTGGAAATAAAAGTTCAACAGTATCTCCGCTATTATTTAATATTATTTTTGTTGTGCTTTGTACAAACGCTATATATTCTTTGGGTTTTAATAATATGCCAGCTGGAATGGAATATATTTTTGTTGTTTCATCGGAAAGCATCCATCCACTAAGTTGTATAGAAGAGTCTGTTGTATTAAAGAGCTCTATAAATTCTTCTTCGGTTTCTTGAGGGCTCGGGTAAAGTTCGTTAATAATAATTCCAGTTGGGTATGATTGTTGCAATGGCGTGCTCGCATCTCCTTGAGGCGGCTCCTGAGGAGCAGGGAGAGGTGTTGGGTCTTCTTCTGGGGAAATAATCGGTTCAGGCGCTTCTGCGTCTAATTCAAACACTCCTGGTGTGCCACCAAGAATAAATGCTTCTCTCCAGTTTGATTGAATGTTAGACGTTGCTGGATCAATTCGCTCTATGCTGAATCCATTTCCATTGCCACCCGATTCGCTGGTGTAGTGTATTTCTTCGAAATAAGTTTCGCCTTCGTCGCTTGAAAATTTTATATCACCTTCAGTATTCTTAAGAGATAAAACCGAATCGAACAACGTTCCAGTAAATCCGGAGTGCTCTAATAAAAATGTTTCTGCGTCGCTTGCGATAATGGCTGTTTCCGAAGAATCTATTTCTAAATCACCTTGAATAAGTGTTAATTTGTGATTTGAGGAATCAAAAAAGCGCCAGGAATTTTCTCCTACGCCGTCTATAATTGCAATCGGGGTTGCTGTTGGGTTGTAAACTTCTATCCATTCCCGTTTGCTATCGCTCCCGTCTAGATTGTACATTACCTCGGTAATAATCAGGTTGTGTGAAGATGCATTTGCATTTAAGGGGGCAATTCCATATACTCCTAGAAGAAGAAACGATAGCCCCCCAGACACGACAAGCATCTTCATACACAGATATCTTACTTGATAGAACATTTTTTGAGAAGTGGATAAATGGTGACGTGTAAGACCCGTTGCCATCCTGAGCACCTCGGAGAGGTGTGAAGGACCTAGGCTTTACAAAGCCGCTTTGCAACTTGCCTCCGTGGTGGAATTGGTATACACGCGTGGTTTAGGACCACGTGCCTTACGGCTTGTGGGTTCGAGTCCCTCCGGGGGCAGATTGCAAAGCGGTTTTATGATAGAATAAATTTGTTATGGATAACCTCTTATTTTCGATTCTTGGCGCGTTGTTTGGGGTAATAGGGTTTGCGTCTTTAAGTGCGTTGGTTATTAGTACTGGGCTATTTGTTTTTTATTTTAAAATTCCAGACCAGAGAAGGAAGTATTTAAAAATGATGATGGTAACAGCATTAGTGTGTGCGATAGTGCTGGTGTTTGTAATAATCGGAAGTATTATTCCTTCTAACGCCGCCCAAATTTTACCTGCAGCATAAAAAAATAAATATTGTTAATAATTTTACCCTTAGTAAGCGCGGGGTTTATTTTTTTTTATTGATAATGTAACGTAGCATTAAATGTACATTCGATTGGGCTGTGGTAGCCCTGAAGGAGAAGCGCATGAGATCTCTTGGAGCGGCAACGGGCAAGTTCGTCTTGTTTCACGTCTTGGTGTTTCCTTGGGGCTCGCTTCTTCGTGGAAAATGCGAACCGGCCGAGAATACAGAAAGTGTAAGATGGTTCTTTGTCGTCACCTTTATTGGTGGGAGTATAGCAGTCCTCGTAATCACGAGTGGCCTGACAATCATGATTCTCTGGTCCTCTGGTGTGGTGATGCCTCTGGGGGTTCGTACCAAGGATTTCTGGAGATATCTGATTGCGTACGGAGGCGGGATGGTGGTTTATCTCTTCTCTAGAGCCTTTCTGTATCTTCTGGATCTTTTTAAAACACTGGGTTCAGACGCCCGAGAATTGTAGGAGAACGTCATGACAGTAGCCCGTCAGAACGTCTGGAGTGTGTTTCTCGGTCCATACGTCATCCAACTCAAAGGATTTCACCTAGATTGCTCAGATTTCTACTGCTGGCTATTCGTTAGCTGGTCGGTAGTCTGCGCATCTGTGGCTTCTCTCTTCGTTGCCTCAGCCGCAATCGGTGTCCCCGGTGCAATGCTGGTGAATATCCTGATAACCTACGTAATCGGGATGGTGGCGTGGTATGTTTTCCTCTTGGTCATAAAGGCTGGGGGAGTACCTGCAGAGCGAATCGGGTCAGCAGTCGGCGTATACCGTCTCTTCTAGAGAGCGATCTGCCAAACGATCAACTTGCTCGTCGAACGTAACCGGCTCAATCGAGCCAAAATCCTTGCATCACGGCGAAGTATGATGCAGAGGTTTTCTTTTTGCGGACGATTAGGTAAGGTTGGTTTAACAAGTTCGTACATTCCGTGAATACTCATCGTGTAAGGAGAAACGCATGGAGATTCTTGGTTGGTTCGTCACCGCGGCTCGGTTCGTGTGGTCTGTTAGCTGTTACACCGTCTTTTTCTGTCTCTTGTTTATCGACGAATCTTTGACAGGAAAGATTCGGGGTAGCTTGGGGCTTTGTATGAAGATTGTGGCTTTCTTGGGGGCAGCGACAGTGTGTCTTGGTTCCTTCTCCTTGTTGCTGCCCTCTGGCATCGTTGTCTCAAGGTGCCTTGCTGTGGTCTACATAGCAGAGATGCTTGTGTACCTAGCGCTCCTGTCGTACGCCTACATCAAGAATAACAGGAAGCTGTATGGGGATACATCGGCAGAGTTCGTGATAGAAGGTTTGCTGTACCCGATTTCAGCGTTTTGTGAAGCAGTCCATATAATGCCGCCTTGGCGTAGTCTGGTCTGTCTGGTTGTTGGGGCGGTGGGCTCTCTTGTAGGAGGGCTGTTGATTGGCAGGAGTATCTGCTCCACGCTGAACGTGCCGATTCCCGTGTTCCTGCTTAACAATGTTGGCTGGGGATGGATAGTAGCAGCTTATGTGGCCATCTGGATGATATGTATTTGGATTCTTCAAGAACCAGACGAAGAGGCTATCCACTTCGAATCTTAGCCAGTGATCCGTGGTCAGATTAGTCAGCCTAAAGCGGTTCGACGGCAGAGCAGAACCTTGGATCGAACAAGACCCAGCACCGCTGCGACGAGCGATGCTGGGTTTACTTATTTGGTCTATTGCGTTAGCGTGGGATCAACAAATAACAACAGGGAGAAATTCGATGAGTGTGCGGAGTGCGATTGCAGCACACTGGCAGAAATGGCTGTGGATGGGGCTGATCTGTTCCATTTTCTGGCCGGCAGGAATGATACGGGTTTATAAATACGGAGTGGAAAGTAAGCATAGATGGGTTTGTTGGGTGGCATTCGTTATGGGTCCTCTAGGAGTCATAACAGCCATCTTTACAGTTGTGGCGATAGCTGTGTTCGGACCCTCTAGTGCTTCGTGTTTTGTTGGTCTGGGATCGTATGCCGTGGAGTACTTAATCGCAGGGCTTCTGGTTATCTGCGTGGTTATGGATACATAGTACTCTTGGGGTCTGATTTTCGGCGGTTTTTGCTTGTAACGACAAGCACGAATACGCCGATTTTTCTTACCGATAGTTTCCTAAACTAAGCAAAAAAACAATAAGTATCGCTCTTGTTTTTGCTTTAAAAATGCGGCGAAAGAGATAAAAAGCAGCGGTTTCTCTCTTTTTTTGTGGAAAACTTGGGGAATAGGGGTTGACACCTCTTAAATAAAAGAATATACTTTTTATTGCTAAAAAAGAGTTGCTTAAAAGTAACCAATGTATCTATGACTTCTCCACGACTAATCGAAAAAGTGATGTGAGCCTACGGTCATAATTTTTACGTTTTTGACCCGCTCACGGAGCGGTTTTTACTTTAAAAAACAAGATCGATACGAATAATCCGAAAAGTATCCGAATGATCCGAATCGAATACCTCAGCAGTCGGAAAATGCAGTAAAAATTCGTGACATTCGAATGAATTCGTAGATTCGTATCGGAGAGTGTTTCAAAGAGATTTTTAAAGAGGATTTTTAGAAGATCTATCTGTGAAAGTCTCGATTGTAAATTGACAACTGAAAGTGTCCAAATAAAATAACATCATTAGCAATAACGTCGAGAAGAACATTTTAATGTTCTCTTGTCATAATATGCTACTTAAGGCACATGGTGGATGCCTCGACTTGTAGAGCCGATGAAGGACGTAGCAGCCTGCGATAAGCTTCGGGGAGGTGGCAAGCAACCTTTGATCCGGAGATGTCCGAATGGGGAAACCCCAATAATTGGAAGATTATTGACTGTGCACTGAATTCATAGGTGTACGGAGGGAACCAGGGGAATTGAAACATCTTAGTACCCTGAGGAAAAGAAAGAAAAATCGTCATTTATGCCAGAACGATAGAATAGTCTATCAGTCTGGTATAAATGACTCTATTCCCTGAGTAGCGGCGAGCGAAAAGGGATCAGTCTAAACTTCACAAACTGCGTTCCAGAAGCCTTCGGGTGGATGGGGCTTAAGGGTACACGCCCATATGTTCGTGAGGTGTTGTGAGAGATTATGTTTATTCCCGTGTAGTGAATAAGATATGTGATATGTGTTTTCCTGCAAAGGAAAGCATGTGGCCTGCCTAGCAGAATCTCCTGGAAAGGAGAGCCAAAGAAGGTGATAGCCCTGTATACGAAAGGTGTCACACACATATGGTAATTTTCTCAAGTAGGGTAGGACCCGAGAAATCCTGCCTGAATCTGCCTCGACTATTGAGGTAAGACTAAATACTCTACAAGATCGATAGTGAACAAGTACCGTGAGGGAAAGGTGAAAAGCACCCCGGAAGGGGGATGAAATAGTATCTGAAACCATGTGCTCACAAAGAGCTAGAGCCCTGGCATTTATGCCGGGTGATAGTATTCCTATTGAAGAATGAGCCAACGAGTTATTTATTGTCGCATGTTTAATCCCGATAGGGAGTATGCGTAGCGAAAGCGAGTCTTAACCGGCGATCGGCACTCAATATTTACAGCGCTCTTTATGGGCCTGTAAGTTTTGAATGTCCAAGCGGCAATGAATAGACCCGAAACCGTGTGAGCTAGCCATGACCAGGGTGAACCTTGCGTAAAAGCAAGGGGAGGCCCGAACCCACCAGCCGTGCAAATCTGGGGGATGAGTTGTGGTTAGAGGTGAAATGCTAATCGAACACGGCAATAGCTGGTTCTCCTCGAAACAGTTTTAGGACTGGCCCTCGATGTTCCTTTGGGGGGTAGAGCACTGAATGGATAATGGGGCGTTAAGCTACCGTATCTACTCAAACTCCGAATACCCAAAGTCAAGAATCGGGGAGTTAGACCGTGGGGGCTAAGCTTCACTGGTCTAAAGGGAAACAGCCCAGATCACAATTTAAGGTCCCTAAATCTCTTCTAAGTGGGAAAGGTTGTATGGCGACTGTGACAATCAGGAGGTTGGCTTAGAAGCAGCCATCCTTTAAAGAAAGCGTAATAGCTCACTGATCAAGTTTCTGTGCGCCGAAAATGTAACGGGGCTAAGAAGAGTACCGAAAATGTGATCCCCCACTTTAGTTTGAGTAATATTCCATCTGTCTTTTTGCGACGGAAAGGTTTCGACTTTTCTTATCCGCAACAGATAGTTGGTAGTAAGAGCTCTTATTTTTTAATAAGACCTTTTGCACTCAAACTAAAGTGGGGGAGGTAGAGGAGCGTTCTGATTGCGCTGAAGTCCGACTCGTGAGAGCGGGTGGAGCGATCAGAAGTGAGAATGTTGGCATAAGTAGCAAAAAGACTGGTGAAAATCCAGTCCACCGAAAACCCAAGGTTTCCTGGGCAACGATGATCGACCCAGGGTTAGGCGATCCTAAGGCGAGGCCGAAAGGCGTAGTCGATGGAAGAGCAGGTTAATATTCCTGCCCTACATTAGTATTCCAATGGAGGGACGGGGTTCTGAAATTTTTACGTGTTTATTGGTATGCACGTTTCTGTTTTGGTTGAGGCTTGTAGGTAAATCCGCAAGCGGAATCGACTGGAATGGGTAAAGGGGAAGCCTTCGGGCGGAACCAAAAAAAAGACAGGATCTCCCAGAAAAACTTCTAGGGCTAATACTAGTGTATCCGTACCGCAAACCAACACAGGTGGGTAGGATGAGAATTCTAAGGTGGACGAGAGAACCCTCGTTAAGGAACTCGGCAAAACAGCGGTCGTACGTTCGCAATAAGGCCTGCCCAGCATTACGCTGGGCCGCAGCGAAAGACTTCAGGCGACTGTTTACCAAAAACACAGGTCCCTGCTTAAATCGTAAGATGACGTATAGGGGCTGACGTCTGGCCAGTGTCCGAACGTTAAGGTGAGGTGTGCAAGCACTGAACTTAAGCGCGGATGAACGCCGGCGATAACTATAATCGTCCTAAGGTAGCGAAATTCCTTGTCGGGTAAGTTCCGACCTGCACGAATGACGCAACGGTCTGAAGACTGTCTCAACGAGGGACTCGGCGAAATTGCAATCTTCGTGAAGATGCGAAGTACTCACAGTTGGACGAAAAGACCCCGTGAAGCTTTACTACAGCTTGGTATTGATATATGGCTGTTCATGTTTAGTATAGGTGGGAGACTTTGAAGCTTTGGCGCTAGCCGAAGTGGAGTCGCCAGTGAAATACCACCCTTGACCAATTTTATATCTAACGGTTACCCGTGAAACCGGGAATCGGACAGTATCTGGTGGGTAGTTTAACTGGGGCGGTTGCCTCCTAAAATGTAACGGAGGCGTTTACAAAGGTTGGCTAGCTGCGGATGGAAATCGCAGTGGTAGTGCAAACGCATAAGCCAGCTTTACTGCAAGGGTTACAACCCGCGCAGTTGCGAAAGCAGAAGTTAGTGATCCGACCGTGCCTTATAGGCGGCCGGAAGCTCAACGGATAAAAGTTACTCCGGGGATAACAGGCTTATCTCCCCCAAGAGTCCACATCGACGGGGAGGTTTGGCACCTTAACATATCGGGGTGCTATGGGAGTGATCCCATACCAAAAAATCGGCTAATAACGGTGAACCCGTAGTTATGCAAGTGGAAA
>JABIPD010000083.1 GCA_018698735.1 Candidatus Jacksonbacteria bacterium
AAACGAGTTAACAATTAAACAAGCGCAAGAAGGCCTTCGAAAAAAGGAATTTTCTGCGACTGAGCTTGCACAAAGCTGTCTTGATCGTGTTGCAGAAAAAAACGACGAGTTGAATATCTTAATTACCGTTACTGCTTCAGAGGCGCTCGAGCAAGCAGCAAAAGTAGATGAAAGCATTGCCGCTGGTGAGCAATTAGCACCTTTGGCTGGTATTCCAATGACCGTAAAAGATAATATTGCAACGCGAGCAATTCGTTCTACTTCAGCTTCAAAAATATTAGAAAATTATATCCCTCCCTATAGTGCAACGGTGTATCAAAAACTTATAGACGAAGGAGCTGTTATGATTGGGAAAGCAAATTTAGACGAATTTGGGCATGGTGCATCTACTGAGCATTCTTCGTTTGGAGTAACCCATAACCCCTGGGCGCCAGATCGCGTGCCAGGCGGCTCTTCTGGTGGCTCTGCAGCTGCAGTAGCAGCAGGTATGTGTTTATTTAGTATAGGCACCGACACTGGTGGCTCTATTCGTTATCCAGCTGGTTTTTGCTCGGTTGTTGGGTTAAAACCATCGTATGGTAGAAGCTCTCGGTATGGGCTTATGTCTATGACATCTTCTACTGATGTTCCTGGCCCGCTCGCAAAAACAGTAGAAGATGCAGCCTTAATTCTTTCTCGAATAGCTGGTATAGATCAAAAAGACGCTACCACGGTTCCAAGGGAGGTAGATGACTATAGCTCTTTGATACAAGAAGAAATAAAAAATATTCGGGTTGGCGTCCCAGAGGAATTTTTTCAGAAAGGGTTATCGCCAGATATAAAAGGAACAATAGAAGCTGCTATAAAGCAATTAGAAAAATTAGGGGCAGAGATTATTCCCATTACGCTTCCAACAGCACTCTATGGAATGGCTGTGTATTATGTATTAACACCATCAGAAATTAGTTCGAATTTAGGAAGATACGACGGCATTCGAATGGGCGTGTCTCAACACGAAAAAGCAGAGAATCTTATAGACGGCTATATGCAAACGCGTGGCCAAGGGTTTGGGTCAGAGGTAAAGCGCAGAATTATGCTTGGTACGTATGCGCTTTCGGCTGGATATTATGATGCCTATTATAGAAAGGCACAGAAAGTCCGCACCAAAATAATTCAAGAATTTAAAGACGCATTTAAAAAAGTAGATGTTATTGTTGGTCCAACATCACCAAATGTTCCATTTAAAATTGGCCAGAAAGGTGATGACCCGGTTGCAATGTATTTGGAAGATATTTATTTGGCACCAGCAAGCTTAGCTGGTTTGCCGGCAGTATCTGTGCCTGCGGGGTTTGCATTTGAAGGAAAAACAAAACTTCCGATTGGAATGCAAATTATTGGCCCGCAGTTCGAGGAAGGCCGGGTACTTCAGGTTGCTCATCAATTCGAAAACTCAACAGATTGGCATGCTGAGAAAGCTCCGCTTTCGTAATTCAAACAATCAAAACAAATTCTATGTCTCAGTGGTACTTAAAACCAAAAATTATTATTCTGTGGGTTGTGGTTTTTGTGGTAGTTGTTGGTATAACCTGGTTTGGAGTAACAGTGTTTTTGTTTTCACAGCAAATTAAATCTGGAACATTCGATTACTCAGCTCTTTCGACCGATAAACAATCAAAAATTGCTGGTATAACAGATTCAGTTTCGAAAGCATCACGAAATACCCAGCTCGTTGTTACATTAGACGATCCTTCGGTTGGCCCACGTAATAGCCCGGTAACGGTAGTAGAGTTTGGAGATTTTGAATGCCCGTTTTGTCAGGCGTTTTATCCAACCATGAAATCTTTAATGGCTCGTTATCAGAATAGAGTCTTTTTTCAGTATAGAGATTTACCCCTTACTTCTATTCACGATTACGCCCAGAAGGCGGCAGAGGCAGCAGAATGTGTGCACGAGCAGGGGAATGATTTTTTTTGGAGGTATCACGATATTTTATACGAAAATCAGCAAGACCTAACCGACGAAGCATTAAAAAAATACGCTCGTCAGACAGGAATTGATATGATACCCTTTATCGACTGTTTTGAGTCTGGAACGTATACTGAGGAAGTTACAACAGACCGCAACGACGCGCTTTCGTTTGGAGCAACAGGTACGCCAACGTTGTTTATTAACGGAGTAAGAGTAACAGGCGTTATATCGGAATCGAAACTTATTCAGGTTATAGACCAGTTGTTAGAGCAGGCTGAGGATAACGTATATTGAAAAAGTAAGGTAAAGTCTGATATTATTTAAAAGATTATTTAATCGTTTTATAGTAGTAAGGAATAGTATTCTATGAGTAAACAATTTCTAGATGGAACGCCGCCTAAAATAGCTTTCTTTTTGGGCCTTTTGTTAGGAGTAGCAGCGTGTGTAATAGTAGGGTTTTTATTGTTTGGACAAGCGAGCTCGAGCACTACCAAAGAAGTGGTAAATAATGGAGGAACAGTAGCAGGAGATACAGCGGGTAATCATGGTGGAGATTCTGCACCCGCAGATGTAGCGCCAGTTAACGACCAAGATCATATTCGAGGCGATGTAGATGCTCCTATAACGTTGGTGGAGTATTCGGATTATGAATGTTCATTTTGCGGAAGATTTCATCCAACAGCTCAGAAATTAGTAGCTGAATATCCTAACGAGGTTCGGTGGGTGTATAGGCATTTCCCATTAACCTCAATTCATGCTCAGGCACGGCCCTCGGCAATAGCTGCTGAATGTGTGGCTCGTGAAAAAGGAGAAGATGCATTTATTTCGTTTACCGATGCAATGTTTGCCAATCAACGTACCCTAGGGCGATCGCTCTATATTCAAGAGGCTACAGCACTTGGAGTGAATCAATCAACATTTGAAACATGTTTAGATAATGAAGAAACATCAGCAAAAGTAGATGCAGATTATCAATCTGGTATAACAGCAGGTGTAAATGGAACGCCAGGGAACTTTATTATTGCCTCAGACGGCGAAGTAATAGCAATCCCAGGTGCTCAGCCATTCGAAGTTGTTAAGTCTGTTGTCGATCAATTACTTGGTTCATAAATCTATGAAAAAAGCATATATTATTGGAGTTATCATTGTTGTGGCGATAGGTGGATATGTATTAATTAAGAATAGCAATAAAGTTGAATACATAAAGCCAGAGGTATCGCGGCCGGTTGCCGGTAACGAAGGGGCATCTATTGTGTTAAAAGAGTATTCAGATTACCAATGCCCAGCATGTGGGGCTGCGCATCCGGTTGTAAAACAAGTGCTTACAGAATTCGGAGACGAGGTCCGATTCGAAATGTATCATTTCCCGCTTATCTCGATTCATCCGTTTGCATTTAATGCAGCTGTTGCATCTGAATGTTCTAACGACCAAGGAAAGTTTTGGGAAATGCATGATATGTTATTTGCAAATCAAAGAAGCTTAACCCTTGGAGATTTAAACAATTACGCAGACCAGATTGGGCTTGATAAGGAACTGTATAGCGCCTGTATGGCAAGTGGAGCGCATCGTAAGCGCGTGAATGATAATATAAGCCAAGGCAATGCTTTGGGGGTAAATTCAACGCCAACATTCTTTTTGAACAATCAGAAAGTAGATAACTGGGCGTCGTTGCCAGTATTGATCCAAATGGCAATAAACGAACAAAGCCAACCAGAAGATGGCGGCGAAGGAGATGAATAGTACTGTCTACAATCAAAAAAAGAACGGCTCATGGAGTGAGCCGTTCTTTTAGTTTGAGAGAGAAATAATAATCGGGCCCGACGGGATTCGCCCCAGTACCATTCGGTACGGGGCGCCCTGAACCGTATGGTTCACGGGCGAACCTAGGAGGCTTTGAGCCTTTAGTTTAAAGTTTCAATTAACATTGATCTTAGTGTTTGTTTTCCTTTTGATGTTTTGAAATATAGTTCACGCCTGCTGGCATCTTTTTTGTTTATGTATGCCTCATAAAAAATTAAAGAAATAGGAAGTCTATTTTTTGTTGAGGTTACTTTTCCTTGCTTATGTTCTAATATTCGCCGACGAAGATCGCGAGTTAATCCAATATAGAAATTAGAATCAACCTTGCTATAAAGAATATAAACGTAAAACACAGTGTGTAAAAAATTTTAGT
>JABIPD010000039.1 GCA_018698735.1 Candidatus Jacksonbacteria bacterium
ATTCGAATTGCTGTTGCAAGTTTTCTTGCTATAGCGCTTACACTCACCGCAACTATTGTATCTACTCCACAGCTAGGTACAGCAGCTGAACGAGTGTATCATTCTTCAACATCTACGACGGTGCAAGGTCGCGATGTTGTTGTTGCTACCACCCAGCAAGGAATCGAAGTTCTTGAAATAGAGAACGATCGTCTTGTAAAACGTGGTGAAGCAAATCAACCAGGAGCAGTGACCATCGGATCGTTTGCTCGTGGAGAAGATGTCTTTGTTGCAGCTGGTTCAAAGATCTTAAAATTCGATATCTCTGATATCAATTGGCCAGTTCTTGATATTCAAAAGAATTATCCAGGATATGCACATGATATTTCTGGAAGCGGTTCTGGAAGTATTGCTATTGGGGGAACCCAAGGTTTAACACTTCATACACCTGATTCACTTGATACCATTAAGAAATTATTTGTGTATCCAGTGTACGGTGTTAACAAGAACGCAAAAGGCAACACATTATTTAATACAGAAGACGAAGTAATTGTTGTAAAAGAAAATGGTTTTATTACTCACCGCCAATCAGTAGAGGGAACAGAAAAATGGCTTCGAACTCCGTATAGTGACGGAATGGGAAATCATTATTCTTCTGGTGATGACAGATTCATTAAACTCGCAAGCTCTCATTCATTTAGTAATTGGTCTGGAACCAGTTACGGTGTTGATGGAATCGACACAGAACCATTTGTATATGGTGTAAATGGATGGGGTGTATATAAGCTTACAAAAGCTGATATGCGATTACGAGAATTTACCTCTATTAATGAAAGAGGTGGATGGGCAACATCTGTAAATGCTTTCAAGAGTACTAAAGGAATTCGAGTTGTTGTAACAGCTAAAACCTTTGTGTATCTTCTTGATGAGAATTTAAATGTTCTTGATCGGTATAGTTACCAACCATACCCAGGAACAGGTGATGTTGTACTTTCTACTGCCCAGGCACAGCTTGCATCTCCGAAAGGAAAAGCACTTAGTACCTGGACTAATTTGAGAGAAGTTCGTTATGGCGAATCATTTAGCGCCTTTGGTGCAGGATTCTGGCCAGGAGAAGAAGTTATTGCAGAATTTGGTCCTTCTCCCTCAAAAATGTTCCAGCAAAAACCAAGTAAAATTTATCCGAATCAACATAATATACAAGAAAAAGGATGGGCAGATGCAAATGGTAATGTGAAAGTTCCTAACATTTATGTAAGAGAGTTTTCAGCAAAACGAGTGAGTGCAGACGAAGCTACTAACATGCATGTTACCTTGCATGGCCAAAATTCTGGGTTTACTACGTCGGTTAACATTTATGTATTACCTGCTCGACCAGTTGTAGAAGATATTGCTGACGAGGATACAGAAGATGCTACCGAAACATCTATTGTAGAAGTACAACGCAGATGTGAAAAAACAATCGAAAAAACAACAGAAGATGTTATAAAAAACGGTAAAGTTGTAACAATCGAAAAGGTTGTAGAGACTTCTACCTGTAAAGAAGAGATTACCCAATAAGAGTCCAACGTTTATATTGGCTTCTCGGCACACAGAACACCCCCGCATGGGGGTGTTTGTGTTTTTAAAAAATGTGTGAGAAGGTGGAATGCAGAGAATTTTAAATTACAAATTTTTAATTTTAAATGAATGTTGAATTTTGTAATGTTTAAGGTATTTGTTTCCTTTGCTATCCACGAGAATGGAAGTGGGTTTCCCCCTCTTTGCATATTAAGAGGGGGCAGGGGGAGTTATTGTTTTTATGACCTCCAAAATAGGAATTGTTATTCTTCATTATAATAATATTTCTGCCACCAGATGGTGTATTTGGTCGTGCTTAAAGAATGAGTACACCAACTTTAACCTTGTGGTTGTGTGTAATGGCACTCCAGAAGAAGACAGAGAATCTTTGCAAGATTTGGCTCTAGATCCTCGGGTGAGTATTGTTCAATCCTTAGAAAACAAAGGCTATGCCGGAGGTATGAATATTGGTATTTCAAAAGCATTAGAAGATTCTTTGGTAGAATATGTTTTTGTTTTGAATAATGATTCGGTTCTTCATCCTAGGGCGTTGTCGTTTTTGGCTGGTACTGCTCAAGAAAAAAACGTTGCAATGGTAGCTCCCCGGATTGTTGGGCTTGAGTATCCTCATTGTTTAGAATCGATCGGCCTGCAATTGAATAAAGGTTGGGTTCCTTTTTTAAGAAAAGATAGGAGTGAGGTGTTAATGTGTCCGAGTGGAGCAGCGGCGTTATATAGAAGAGATATGCTGGAGTATGTATATGCTCTTGATGGTTATTATTTTGATGAAGATTTCTTTTGCTATAATGAAGATCTTGATTTAGGTTGGCGTGCACGACGTGCAGGATTTCTTGCTTCCGATTGTGTATTGGCGACGGTGTATCATGAGTGGTCTGGCGCTACAAGTGTTGGTAGTGGGTTTGTTGTGTATCATTCTTTTCGAAATCTTTGGTGGATGTG
>JABIPD010000092.1 GCA_018698735.1 Candidatus Jacksonbacteria bacterium
AGATGGATTGCTTGTGCAATGTCTGGTGCTTCTTGGTAAATATGGGCTGCGATAATTCCAGAAAGAGGTGAGTCTTTTTCTAGATAAATATTCGGAGTAACTCGAGAAAGAATTTGTTGGCATGGCAAACAAATACTCTCACCATATGCATTGCAGCGAATACAAAAGGAAGGAAAAATGGCCTCTCTGAGTAAAATAGCAGGACGTTTTATTAAGGACATGTCCAAAACCTATCACAGAATTCAGAAAGGGTTTTTCGAATCTGGAATAGCTTAAGATTGCGATATTTTTTTGGACATATCCTGAATTATAATCGATTTTCCTTTGGTTGTTATTTTTATGTTGCCAGGTTTTTGCTTGGAAGATAAAAGTTTGTTTGCGATGGGGGATTCAATAAGGTCTTGAACAGCTCGTTGCACACCTCGTGCTCCATATTGAGGATGGTATCCTTTTTGAGCAATAATTTTTAAAGCGGCTTGTGAAATCGAAAATGAAATTCCCATCTGAGAAAGCTGTGTTTTTATAGTATGCGTACTCTGGAGTGCTATTTTTTCGAGGCTGGGAAGTGTTAGTTGGTCAAAAATAAGAATTTTATCAAGACGGTTTAAGAGTTCTGGAGCAAAAAAATCCTTAACTTTTTCTGAAACGTCTTCGTGAATATCCTTTAAGTTTGTGTGTGGAGTGTGCTCTGCGTTATTGAATCCTATTTTTTTTGTATTAAAGTGTTCTCCTCCAAGGTTAGAAGTAAGGATAATTGAGGTATTATGAAAATATACTTTTCTTCCGGTACCATCTGTTACTGTTCCTTCGTCTAATATTTGAAGCAGTATCTGAAAAACTCGTGGGTGAGCTTTTTCTATCTCATCGAACAATATAACGCTATAGGGTCTTAACCGGACTTTATCGGTAAATGGGGTTTCTTCTTTGTAGCCAACATATCCGGCAGGTGCGCCTAAAAGTTTAGAGACATTAAAGCTTTCGGAAAATTCGGACATGTCTATTTGAATAAGAGCACTCGAGGTTCCGTAAACTTTTTCGGCGATAGTTTTTGCTGTAAGAGTTTTTCCAACGCCAGATGGTCCTAAAAACAGAAAAGAAGAGCGTGGTTTATGTTTAGCAGTAAGGCCAGCAAAATTTCTTTTTAGAACATTCGAAATTTCTTTTACACTACGGTTTTGTCCAACAATAGCGTTGCTGAGTTCTTTTTCTATTGTTTGAGAAATTTTCGAGGGTGTTTTTTCTAAATCTTCAACAGGAATATGAGAAATTCGAGAAACAACAATCGCTATATCATGAGCATCTACGTTGCCGTGAAGGGGAGTGGAGGTGTTTTTGTTTTTGTCCGAAAGTCTTTTTAATTCTTTTGAAAGCTCACTATTTTTTTCTTTTATTGCCTGAGCTTTTGTGAAGTTTTCTTCTCGAATCATTTTTTCTTTAAGCAAGGAGTTTTTTTCTAGCCGAGCTTGGAGTTCGAGAATTTTATGATTCAAAGATTTAGCTGGAGTGGTCGTTTTTTTTCTCGAACATGCTTCGTCGATAAGGTCTATTGCTTTGTCAGGGAAAAATTTATCAGGAATATGTCTGGCTGCTAATTCTGCTGCTGTTGTTATTGCCTCATCTAATATTTGTGTCCCATGAAATTGTTCGTACACTGGGCGAAGACCTTTTAAAACTTCTATGGTTTCTTCCTTGCTTGGTTCTTCTATAACAATCGGTTGAAATCTTCGATCAAGTGCGGCATCGCCTTCGAATATTTTTTTGTATTCCTCGAGGGTGGTTGCTCCAATACAAGAAATGTCGCCACGAGCGAGTGCTGGTTTTAGCATGTTAGCAGCATCAAGGCTGCCAGAAGCAGAACCAGCTCCTATGATGGTGTGGATTTCGTCTATAAACAAAATAATATTTTTATGGGTTTTTGCTTCGTCAATAATTTGTTTAAGTCTACTTTCAAATTCACCTCTATACATTGTTCCCGCAACAATCATTCCCATATCAAGCGCATATACTTTTTTGTGCTGCAAAGATTCGGGAACAGATCCATGAGCTATTCGCTGTGAAAGCCCTTCTATTATTGCTGTTTTACCAACTCCCGGGTCGCCAAGCAAGAGCGGGTTGCTTTTGGTTCTTCTTGAGAGAATATGAATAATACGATCAATCTCATCGAGTCTCCCTATAATAGGATCCATTGCCTGGGCTGTTTCATGGTGAGTAAGATGGTTTGCAAAGTATTCAAGCGCAGGAACTGGGCTCTTTTTTTCTTTTACTTCTTCTTGCTGGTCTATTTTTTCTTCGAATTCTTCTGGCGTAAACGGTTTAGTAATTTCAGAAAATTTTGAAGTACTTTTAAGTACTACTGAAATGTGGCGATCAAATACATCTTTCGTTACTCCTTGTGAGTCTATAATCGAACTCAATAATGTGTTGTTGCTATAAAAAAAACTCGCAAGAATATGTTCGCTCCCAATATATGGATGTCTAAACTCATATGCGAGCACAGCGGCTTTTTCTAAAAGCTTTATGGCATCTTCAGATATTTTTACCGTATTGGGTTCATGCGAAGGCATAAATGAATGCATGCCTTCTATTTTAGCGGCTAGCGAATATGAAAGGTTAAGTTTGTTTAAAATTTTTGAAGCTAATCCATGCGGATAGGAAAACAAACCAGCAAGCAGGTGTTCTGGTGTTAGCTCTCCGCTTCCTTCTGTAAGTGCAAGAAGTGAAGCTTGTCTCATTATTTGTTTTACGTTGTGGCTTATTTTATCGAACATACTTGAAGGAATTTCTAATTACACTAATGAGTAATTTCTAATTAATCACCAAAAAACAAATCCCAATGGTTTTTTAGTGTGTTGCTCAGCGTTTATGAATAGTATAGGGAAACGACACTAATAAAACAATTAATTATTGGAGTTTGGGTCCTTGGTTATTGATTAATGTAATTAGAAATTAGGTTAATTAGTTATTAATACAACCTCTTAGATTAACCTATAATTCGCCGAAAGGTAGTATGGTTTGAATGATTGTTGCTGTCAAGAATGCATAGTACCCCAGATATATATATGATATACTATACTCTAGAAGAGGAAATATATCTTTACCTTTTGTTTTTGGTTAATAGAAAAATTATGGGGCTTTTTTCTCAGCATAAAAATTATATTGGAATAGATTTTGGAACTTCGAGTGTTAAACTTGTTGAGCTAACACAGGTTCAGGGCGAACCACGGCTTGTTACGTATTCTTACACAGACGACGTGTCTCAGATTATTCGTTTAAATACCCCTCAATCATATCAGCAACTAGCGGCTATTGTTCAAGATATGTGTAAAAAAGCGCATACGCAATCAACTCATGTGGTTGCTGCACTCCCAAATTTTGCGGTTTTTAGTTCTGTTATAAGTGTTCCATCGCTTAAAAAAGATGAATTAGAAAGTGCGATTCAGTTAGAGGCAAAAAAGTTTGTTCCAATGCCAATAGAAGAAACTATTCTGGATTGGAGAGTTATAGATAAACCAGAAGAAAGCAAACCAGAAAAGATTAAAAAGCAAAAACCATCACAATTAAAAGACGAAAAAACGCAGAATTCAAAAAGCGATCACATGGAGGTTCTTATTACGGCTGCTCCTAAAACATTGGTAGAAAAATATCTTACAATTTTTAAGGCCGCAAAATTAAATTTATTAAGTTTAGAGACAGAATCATTTGCGCTTGCCAGATCTTTAGCAGGAAAAGATAGCTCAACATTTATGATTATAGACTTAGGGGCTATTTCTACTGATATTATTTTAATAGAGAATGGTGTGCCTGTTATTTCTCGCAGTATAGATGTTGGGGGGCAGACAATTACTGCCGCACTTAAAGAACATTTAGGAATAGATGAAAAACGAGCAGAGCAGTTTAAGCGAGATGTTGGAATGACAGCAGGAACACAAGAAACAGAGGGGATGTCACGGCTTATTGCTTCGTCTTTTCAGTCTGTTATAAATGAAGTTCAGTATACGCTCGATTTATATCGCAACCGAAATAAAGGCACTGTGCAGAAAGTTGTTCTTGCTGGTGGCAGTGCATTTCTTTCTGGAATGCCCGAATATATAGAGAAAGCTCTGTCGTTGCCTGTCTATATCGGCGATGCTTGGCAGCAGGTAAGCTATCCTGCAGAGCTTAAGCCTGTGTTGGAGAGCTTGTCGCCTCGGTTTTCTATTGCGATAGGGCTTGCGCTTCGAGAGTTAGTTTAAGTTCCAATTCAATTTACCTGTATTATGCCAGCGCCTCCTGTACAAACAAAAAAAATAACTATAGCGGAATATCTTCTTCAGGAAAAGATTATAAGCCAGAAAGGTTTCGAGCAGATAGCAACCCAGGCTCATCAAAAAAATATTCCAATAGAGCAAGCATTTCTTGAAAGTGGTGTTATATCGGAACAAGATTTGCTGAAAGCAAAACAAGCAGTGTACCAGCTCGAGGCTATAGATCTCGAGCGTGTTAAAATTCCAGAAGAGGTAATGAACCTTCTGCCAAAAGAGCTGGCAGAAAATTATAAAATGGTTCCTTTTCAACGTGCTCAGGATATTGTCTCTATAGCATTAATAGACCCAACAGATTTAAAAGCACGAGAGGCCGCAGAATTTGTTGCACGTAATAAAGGTTTTCGGGTTCGTTATTTTCTTACAACACCAACTTCTTTGCGGACTGGATTAAAACAATACGGCGATCTTTCTGCCGAAGTCGAAGGTGCGGTTAGTGCAGCAGAAAAAAGAATAGAAGAAAGAAAAGAAGATACCGGTGAAAAAATTGGAGATGTTCAGGCCGTTGTTAAAAGCGCTCCAGTATCTAAAATTGTTTCGGTTATAATGAAGCATGCAGTAGAAGGAGAGGCTTCAGATATTCATATAGAGCCATTTGGTAACAATACTCGAGTACGATACCGTATAGACGGTGAATTATTTACAACGCTTTCGCTTCCTTTATATATTCACGATTCAATTGTTTCTAGAATAAAAGTATTAGCCAGTTTAAAAATAGACGAAACACGCAAACCTCAAGATGGAAGAATTCATATTGCAACCACAGAAAAGGACATGGATTTTAGAGTCTCTATTCTTCCGCTTGTTGGCCACGAAAAAATTGTAATGCGTTTGCTTGATACCTCGGGCAGTGCGCCAACACTTGGAAGCCTTGGGTACCAGGGTCGAAATCTGCAAATTATAGAGAACACTATTTTAAAACCAAATGGAATGTTTCTTATTTCTGGGCCAACTGGCTCTGGTAAATCGACAACATTGTTTTCGGTTCTTACAAAATTAAACCGAGAAGGCGTAAATATTTCAACACTTGAAGACCCTATTGAATATAGAGTAAAAGGAGTAAATCAATCACAGGTCAGGCCAGATGTAGGGTTTAGTTTTGCTACTGGATTACGGTCTATGCTGCGGCAAGATCCAGATGTTATTCTAGTTGGAGAGATTAGAGACAACGAAACAGCTCAGTTGGCGGTGAATGCAGCATTAACTGGGCATTTAGTTCTTTCGACGCTTCATACAAACGACGCCTTTGGCGCGATCCCGCGACTGATGGATATGGATGTTGAGCCATTTTTAATTTCGAATACCCTGAATGCTATAGGCGCTCAGCGATTGGTCCGAAGGCTATGCGATGATTGCAAGAAAGAATATCCGTTGCCACAATATTTAAAACAAGAAGTAATGGACGAATTAAAAGCTATTCCTCTGAAAGCTTATTATCAGGGTCTAAATCCCCAGAAACCTACTTTTTATAAAGGACTTGGTTGCCCTCGATGTGGACATTCAGGCTATAAAGGCCGAGTTTCTATTGCAGAGACAATAGAGATTACATCTGAAATGAGAAGTATTATCGCAGAAGGCGTGAGAGGTGATGAAATTAAAAAACATATCTCTCAACAAGATTTTATTACCATGCGCCAAGAAGGAATATTAAAAGCTTTACAAGGGGTTACAAGTATAGAAGAAGTGTGGACATCAACACGATCGGATTAAGTTTGGGTTTTTGCGTATGGACAAAACACTTATTATAATAGAAGACGACACGTTTCTTTCTCAGATGTATGCAGAAAAATTTGAAGCTGAGAGGGAGTTTTCGGTTTTTGTTGGCGGCACAATGGCAGAGGGGCTTGCGCTTATAGAGAAGCATCCACCAGATTGTATTTTACTCGATATTGAACTTCCTGATGGCTCTGGTCTCGACGCCTTAGAGCAACTTCGGATTGAGGGTAAAATAAAAAATGCTGTTGTTATATTACTTACCAATAACGACGCAACCAGAGATATCGAAAGAGCTACCCGGCTCGGCGCAAAAGATTATTTAATTAAAGCTCACTTTACTCCACAAGAAGTTGTGGCACGCGTTCGGCGTGTATTATAAATACTGATATGGCAGAAAAGACAACACAACTCGAAGTCTCTCGGTTGCTTACAAAGGCTGTTCAAATGGGTGCTCAGGTAATGCATTTGCAACCAGGCGCATTACCCGTTATTCGTATTTCAGGTGAGCTGCGTTCACTTCAAGATGAGGTGATCGTAACAGTCGAAATGGTTCAGTCCATGTTCGACTTTTTAGCACTGCCGATTCATAAAGAACATCTCGAACGCGATAGACAAGTTATTTTTTCTACAGAGCTCGATAATCATCAACGCGTTATTTTACGAGCAGAGTGGGAGCGGGGCCGGTTAGTTGTTTCTGTACAATTTATTCATGCAAAAATTCATACCTTTCAAGAACTTGCAGTCCCTCCTGTAGTAGAAAGAATTGCTCAAAAAGAGAGCGGGCTTTTTATTATTTCCGGGCCATTCGACTCTGGAAAAACATCTCTTTGGACAAGTATTATAGAAACGATAAATACGAATCTTACAAAAAGAATTGTAACGATCGAGTCGCCGATAGAGCATGTTTTTGTAAACAAGAAGTCGTTTATCGAACAACGAGAAATTGGCAGAGATGTTACTTCTTGGGCTGCTGGCGCTCGTGGTGTCAAAGAAACAGATGTCGACTTATTAGGTGTAAGCGATTGTACCTCAGGAGAACAGCTTAAAGAGATTATTAATGTTTCAGAAGGAAAGACCTTGGTGATAATGATTATGGAATCGCTTTCAGTTGTTCATGCACTCGATATTTTACAGGGGTATTTTACCGCAGAAGAACAATCAAGCTGGCGAGCAGCACTTGCCCGTGCAACCGAAGCGATTGTGAATTTACGGTTATTGCCACGCGTTGGTGGCGGTCGGGTAATGGCATACGAGGTTTATGCTAAAGCGCTTACTACTCAATCGCTTGTTTCTCAAGGGAGCTTTTCTCAGCTTCCAAATGCAATGCATACAGCATCTCAAGAAGGTATGCAAACGTTAGACAGCGCGTTGGTGGCACTTGTGCGAGCGGGGAGTGTGTTGCCAGAACACGCACTTGCAGAATCTCAGAATCCAGACCAACTTAAATCGATGTTTGGAAAATAATAGAGTATGCCACTTTTTAATTACAAAACAATAGGAAAAAATGGGCAACGGGCGGAGGGAGTTGTAGATGCTGTTACCATTACACAAGCCCAAGAAATTTTAGAAGATAAAGGTTTGGAGGTTATTTCGCTTGAGGCTTCAGAAAAAGAATCTGCTTTCGAATTTAGGATTTCTTTTTTAGAAAGAGTAAGCGCCAAAGATTTGGTGATTTTTTCTCGTAAGCTCTCTATGATGATTTCGAGTGATATGTCGTTGGTTCAGTCGTTAAAAATTATTGAACAGCAGACAGATACGCCGAAGCTAAGAGATGCACTTGGAGATATTGCAGACGATGTAGATGGCGGAACAAAGTTTTCTGAAGCGCTAGAGGTTCACAGAAATATTTTCGGAAATTTTTACATAAGCATGGTGAGAAACGGTGAAACTACTGGTAGACTCGACGACGTGTTAACCTATCTGGCAGATCAACAAGAGAAAGACTACGATATGTCCTCTAAAATTAAAGGCGCAATGACGTATCCGGCGTTTATTATGGCTGCTATGGTTATTGTAACGTATTTAATGATGACGTTTATTTTGCCAAAGCTTACCGCTGTATTAACAGAAAGTAACCTGGAACTACCATTGCCAACAAAAATTCTTATTGCAGTTTCCAATTTTTCGGCAGAATTTTGGTGGCTTATTTTAATTGTTCTTATTGGGCTTGTTGTTGGAATACCATTTTTAATAAAAAAGACACGCATGGGAAAAAGGGTTTTTGATATTGTTATGTCGTATGCGCCGGTCTTTGGAAAACAGCTTACAAGAAAAATTTATATTGTACGGCTTACGCGAAGTCTTTCAACGTTATTAAAGGGCGGAGTGGCACTTCCGGAGGCCTTAAAAATTACATCAGAAGTTGTAACAAATTCTTTGTATAGAGAAATTCTTTCAGCTACGGTCGAGGAAGTAGAAGACGGTAACCCAATGGCGAGTGTGTTTTCTCGTTATTCACTTATGCCTTCTATGGTATCGAGGCTTATATTAATTGGTGAAGAAACTGGGAATTTAGAAGATGTATTATCGAGGTTAAGTAAGTTTTACGAAAGAGAGCTTGATAACACTGTCCAGAATTTAACGACCCTGTTGGAACCACTTATTTTGGTTGTTATGGGAATAGGAGTTGGTTTGTTGGTTGTTGCTATAATGCTTCCAATGTTTAAGCTTGCGCAAGCATTTTAGGATGTAATTTTGTAGTTTTGTGAAATATGGTATAATAACAAAGAAATAAATGTGGATAACAATTATTTATTAAATCACCTGTTCTTCTGGCCCTATTTTTGGGGACAGCAGAGATAGGTCACACATAGAGCTATGTCTCATTCTTTTAAGCCCAAAGGGTTCACTCTTATAGAGCTCTTAGTGGTTATTGCAATTATTGGGTTACTTTCGACGCTTGCAGTTGTTTCGTTAAATACTGCCCGTGAACGATCTCGTGACTCTAAACGTATTACAGATATTAAAGCCATCCAAACTGGAATGGAATTTTTCTTGAATGATAATCAAGGATACCCAAGAAGTGATGGTTCTGGTGCTATTTATGGAACTGGAACTGGAACTGGTGGAGCTGATGAATTCGACAAAACAGCTTTCAATGTATTTCTATCAAATTGGCCAGTAGCTCCAACTCCAGAAGATGGGAGCTGTACTTCAGGTGAAAATAGTTATGTGTATACATCTTTATTATCAGGCGGCGGCGACTGTGATTCAACAAGTAGTCCTACTGATACTACTTTGTGTGCTTCGTATAGTTTAACTTTCTGTTTAGGATCTACTACTGGCGGAGCAACGGCTGGTACAAAAACAGCTACACCTGGAGGCATCAATTAATTTTACTTCTTAAAAAAACGTCAGGTTTTCCTGGCGTTTTTTGATTTCTTATTTTTGAAAGATATATTTGTATTGTTAGTGTTAAATACGCCACCCGGATGGCGTATTTAGAAGTGAATGAATATGCTATACTTTAATCTATGATAATCGCATTTTTAGTGCTTTTGGGCCTTGCATTAGGTAGTGGATTAAATGCACTTGCATATAGACTATACAACCAAGAGTCCTGGCTAAAGGGTAGATCTAAATGTCCTCAATGCAAACAAACACTTTCTGGATACGAGCTTATCCCGTTGGTAAGTTTTTTTATTCAAAAAGGAAAATGTCGGCACTGTAAGAAAAAAATAAGCATTCAGTATCCACTTGGCGAGTTAGTAACATCCATAGCTGTTGTAGGTAGTTTTTTATGGTATATACAGAATGGCGCTAGCCCTGAAATGTTTTTTGCGTGGGCGATTTTTCTTGTTGTGTGGTGTATTTGGTTTATTGTTTTTGTGCACGATGCAAAACATACTATTGTTCTAGACTCTGTTGCGCTTCCTGGGATTGTTTTGGTTTTAATTTTGCAAATAGTATTTCATAGCCTCTACGGACCAGCAGGGGAATTTATTCCTTTTTTGGGAAGAATTTTGGCTGCAGCGCTTTTAGGCGCTGGTTTCTTTGCCGCACAGTTTATAATTTCTAAAGGCACCTGGATTGGTGGAGGAGATGTTCGGCTTGGCGGGTTGTTAGGTGTTACGCTTATGTGGCCACATATTATTACTGGGCTTATGGTGGCGTACATTGTTGGAAGTATTATAAGTTTAGTTTGGCTTGGGTTAAAAAAGGTAAAATGGAAATCCGAAATTCCGTTTGGGACATTTTTAGCACTTGCTGCTGTGTCGGTATTTGTTTTTGGGGATGCACTTGTTTCTTGGTATATGAATCTTTTCCATTTTTTGTAATATGAAAAGCATAAAAAGTACTGCTGGATTTACTCTATTAGAGTTGATGGTGACAACATCGTTAATTATTATTATCTCTGCGGCGATGTTTGTTAATTTACGAGATTATAATTCTTCGAAACAACTCGATTTAGCTGGTAATGAATTTGTTTTTCAGGCTGAACGAATGAGAAATTTTGCACAAACAGGAAAAAAATTTAACAATTCAGTTCCTTCTGGTGGTTGGGGGGTACATTTTTCTTCTGGGACT
>JABIPD010000094.1 GCA_018698735.1 Candidatus Jacksonbacteria bacterium
ACGGCAGTATTCCAAATATCAGAAACTACACCACCAAACTGCGCTTGTGCTGGAGCAGGGGCGACAAAAACTGCGAGTTGAGTCGCTATTATAACGCTAACTAAAATTGTTAAAACATTTCGCTTCATTTATCGTACTTGGATAAATTTATAATTACTCTCTTCTCCATCGGTATTTTTTGCTTTTATAGTATGTCTGCCTGGGGTTAATTCTCCGATTGGAATTTTAATATACAATACTGTCGGTGTTACAGTTACAGCAACGTTTTTATTATCTACAAATACCTTTGTGCCTGTCCGGAAATTTTTACCCCTAACAGTTATTGGTTCTACATGATGACTGTCTCGTTGTTGTAAACTTGTTCTGCCTTTAAAGCTTTGAAACTGTGTTTTACTTAATGAATCGATTACAGGAGCAGGCAATTTTACAATAAGCGGGTTTGGGCTCATGTAGCCGTAGCCAACAAAAACATCGTTTTCGCTGTTCCCACCAACACCTGGATACAACAACACGCACTCCTCGCCATCTGCATTACATCTTTCGTAGCCAGGAATATCGTTATACTCAAGAATATCATCAAAAATGGAAATCAAGTCTCCGTCATTGTTTGTTGTTTGTTCTTGGCGAATCCAAGCGACACCAGTCTTCTCACCATCTCCATATTGTACCACACCTACATGAACATTTCTAAACCGATTCGCGTCTGCATCTTCTTTTGGAAACACTAATTGAATGCTTTGAATATTTCGTTCTCTATCGCGGTCATCTTGCGATAAAATATTTAATTCTGATGGCTTTACATCTGTTGATGCAACAACAATATTTGGCAATAGCGTATTACCGTATAAATGAAAGCCAGGAACAAGTCCGCCAGTAATAGTTAGTAAAGTCGAGTCGCCAGTTACCGACATATCCGCATCTGCTATTGCTCGTAAATAAAGCATATCTCTCGATGTTGAGGGCCGAGCTTGGGCAAACGAACCGTCCCAATTAGAAACCACCACACTTTGCCTCCCGTTTCTTATTGTTGTCGGAACGCTCATCGAGGCATAAGTTTGATACTGCCGGTCGTCTTCGTCTGATGTTCCTTGGTTCACACGGTCATCTGCTAAGCGTGTACGATACAAATCGATAGTTGGCATTTCATTCTTTTCATCTACAAACGTTGTTTGAATATTTTTGTCTCCCCAAAATCCATCGCCATTTATTCCGACCAACTTAGCTCTATCAAGCTCTATAGTTTGAGGGCTTAGCGATAATATTCTTGGTAATCTATAAAAATAATTAGATTGTTCTCGAAGCGTTAAAAGCTGTTCTCTTCCATCGCCAGCTTCTAATTCTCCTTCAGGCCTACTTTCGACTCCATCGGAACGAATAATTTTAACTCCGCCACCCCAATCTTTTGCTATCTCTTCTCCACCTTGTATTGCGACGCGAATTCGTTTATCGCTCCATGCGTATATCTTTGCTTCTACGCCTTCGTCTTCACCACCTGGATATATACCAAATCTCACACTTCCAACACTACAGGCGCCGGTTGGTGGGCAAAAATCAGATCCTAAAATATCTATAATCTGACCTTGAGCTGCTCTGTTTAACCCTAGCTTTTGAATAACTGGTTTTACGTTAAATTCAGAAGAGGCACGAGCAGCATACCCATGCTGGCCAGTCCATGCCACAACAGATAGGTGCCCGCTAGTGGCATCGAATGGAACTGCTGTTCGAATACTATTCTTTCCCCAAGAGATAACATTGAGCTGTTTTGTGTTATTAAACAGCACATAACCACTATACTGGCTTGGCCCAAAATGACATCCACTTATAGTAAGTGCGTCTTCTTCATTCCTTTCCCCAGAATCTGTATGCCCTACATATTCGCTCGAGGTTGAAACAGAAAGAATTTGTGGCGATGGATTATTCTCGTTGCATGCTGTTCCTGGCTCGGTGTTACTAACAGCTTCAATACTTTCATCTCGAATTAAAGATCCACCCGAAGCCTCGCTTACAAACAATTCACTATCTGTTTCGATGGCTGCGTCGTAATCTTTGTATTCGTGAAAAAAATGATCAGATGTACAGCCATTATTGTTACACACCTTCATTAGCCCGTTTGCACCAGCTGGAACAAACACTGTTACACGGGTTTTTGCTCCATTAACAGTTCCTACTGCCGAAGCATCTCCAAACAAAAGTGTTGAACTTAAGTTTCTTCCGTTAATAACAAGTCTATTTCCACTTTCATAATACCGAGGAGTTACATTAGAAATTTCTGGAAGCTTGAGTGCTAATTGATACGGAGGCACAGATTGTACATAAAAATCTGTTACAGAATCTATACAATCGCCAGCTTTGCATACTGTTATCTTTCCAGTAGTTGCAGTTGCTGGAATTGTTACTTCTATTTCTTGCTCCGAAACAACTGAATAGTTTGCTGATGTATTATTAATTTTTACTTGTAGTGTAGTATCGAAATTTTCGCCATACACGGTAATTTTTTCTACTGCACTTTCTGGTTCACCCCACAAAGGATCGAAATAAAATATTGCTGGCTCTTCTGTAACCGTAAAATCGGTTTGTGATTCCGCTGTAAAGCCGCCAGCACATGCGATTACTTTTATTTTTCCTGTTTCTGCTCCTCTTGGAACCAAAGGATAGACTTCAAGAGGAGTCCAAGGCTTATCCATTTCAAAAAATTCTACAGGAGTTTCGTTAAACAAAACATCTACCGCACTCCGCGACGGTCCAAACCCACCAGTAAGCTGAACCACTGTTCCAGCTGATCCTGAGTCTGGGGTAAAACGGGTAATATAAACAGAAGACACCGCTCCAGCGGTATCAACTTTAGGAACAACTAAAAACCCTTCTTTATCTTCTCTATCTTCCTGTGGTTGGGTTGTTTGATCCACGGGGATAATATTCTTTACAATAATTTCGTCTGAACACAATGGAGTGTCTGGATCTATTGTAAAATCAATAGTCGAATTGCTCGACTGAACAATACGTGAAGTATGATCTATCCCTCCAATTTCTATCCCTACATTCCCTCCAGCAAAAAACTTCTTTCCACTCAGTCTAATTATCTCTTCAGCTGAACCAATCTTCACAGTATCACCGCCAATATCATGAGTATCATCACCTCCGACACGAGAAGCATTCAGACTACCTGAAACATCTGGCGGCACTTCACACCAACGAGTCTCTTCGTTCGTACCAGAACAAGTTTCATCATACGAGTGAAGCCATCCTGTAAACCCTCCTCCAAAGGAATCAAATGCATTGTTACACGTTCTTGCAGAAGAAAAACCAGTACGCCAAGAACTTTCAGCTGTTGGACTACCTGTTTTTGCCTTATGAACTGAATGATCAACCGTAAGATAAATTGTTTTAGTTCGTACAGGCGTATCAACGTCAGTAATTGTTACGGCGCCCGTTGAAACATTTTCATTTTTAATTGTCTCCCAGTAAGGGATAATAACTCTACGACTACATGCCCCATCACCTGAAACTGTAATCACCATAGAATCCCGATCCCCAACTGACGTACTAGATCCAACCGACACAGAACCGCCATAATCAACAGAATAGCCACCATTAATAGGATCTGATCCTTTAATAATAATGTCGGATTTTTTCATTCTTCCAAAATTTTCGCCGGTAAGCGTAAACGACCCACCCCTACTTATTGAAAAAGTATTTTGACTTATGCTTAAATTCACATCATTAATGGCAGTTTCTAAATCAAGGAGGGCAGCAAAAGCAGCATCTGAATCATACGGATCTGCATCTCGTGCTGCAACATATGCATCTCGTTCATCATCCAGACTAGTACCATGTACAGCTTGTGCGATATCTTTTTTTGAAACCGAAATATAGCCAGCAATTACGCTACTTAAAAACAACACTACAAATGCAGCGACAACAACAACGGTAAATTGGTTTTTATTATGTATTTGCATGCCTATAATCCTGCTTGCTCTGCTGCTTGTGCTTGATTAAAAAGCTCTAACAACTCTTGGTCTGTTGCTTTGTTTAATTCTTCTTCTGGAATTCCTTGCGCTCTAAGCTGTTCTCTAATTTGATCAGCGGTTATTTGAGGCGGGGTGTTCTCTTGTGGTGGAGCCTGCTGAATAGTCTGGTTTTCTCCAAATTCAGCAAATATTTGCTGATAAAAAGCTCGAATATCTGTATCTGTCATTGCATTAATCTCGTCTGCAGGGAATCCGCTTTCTATAAGTATTCGGCGTAATTCAGCCGACTCGTTTGTTCCTGTATCCGAACCAGAGCCACCAGATGTACGAGGAGTTCCGCAATCTCTTCCAGCTGGACAATTCGGATCTGTTCCATTACGGATTTCATCGGCATCAGAAATATCGTCGCCATCGGAATCCGCCAAATACGGAGAAGTTGCATAGGCATTTAATTCTGCGTAATCACTTAACCCATCGCCGTCGGTGTCTTGCTGCTGTTGGCGGACATCAGAAAAAGTTGTAATATCCGCTGGCGCTACATTTCGCCCAGCCGATCTCGCCGCACTATTTGTGTCGTCTGGGTTCAGCCATAAATTCTTTTTCAGTTGAGCTGTCCCAAAGAAAAAACTAACAATTCCAATAATTGCTAGACTACCAAAAATGAGCTGTTCTTTATTCACTTTATTCAAAGAAGCCATACAGCTTTGTTCTCTTATATATTTAGCTTAAGTATATCAAAAAATATCATGTTTCCCTAACACTAAAAAAATTGTCATTCTGCCTGCCCCGTCCTTGTGGTGGAGAGTGCCCTGTCCCCTCCTTTTGCATGAAGGAGGGGTGCCCCAAGCTTTGTTAGGGGCGGGGTGGTTTGGTGATTCGCTTAGCTATTTCATAATTAAAACAAGACGTAAGAAATACGTCTCTACAATACACTTCTATATCTTTTACAATTTGAGACGGATACTGCAAACCACCCCTTTGTCCCCTCCTTCATACTGAATTGCATTTATACTTCTCTCAAAATCATAAAAGGTTACACTCTTTTGCAAGCCTTTTCCAATCGTCAATAGACAATTCTTGCGGCCGACATTGCGGTTTAATATTTGATTTTTCAAGTAATGCCTCTACTTTCGGAGCATCCCAATGCAATCCGTTCATCATCGTATTTTTTAGTTGTTTTCTTTTCCCCACAAACCCCATCCTTGCAAGCCTAAATAGCTCCTTCTCTTCTTCTCGAGATGGATTATCTTTTTTTATATCAATATCAAGAATAGCAGAATTCACTTGCGGAGGTGGATAAAAAGCATCAGCAGGAATATTCATTACAAGCCGAGGGTCTGCATAGTATTGAACCGAAAGAGACAACAAACTCATTTTCCCTGGTTCTTCAGTAATCCTTTCTGCAACCTCCTTCTGAATCATCACCACCATTTTTTCCGGTTTATGTGCAGCAGTCAAAAAAGATTTTAATAAATGAGACGTAATATTATACGGCAAATTCGCGACAATTTTATAAGAACCTTCTCCAATATAACCAAAAATCGAGGTATCTTTTATCAATCGCAAAATATCTCCTTCCAGCACTGTAACGTTTTCATCAAGCTGAAAAAGGCTTTCTATATACTGAACGAAATTTTTATCAAGCTCTACAGATATAACACGTGCGCCTGTTTCGGCAAGTTTTTTTGTTAACACCCCCAAGCCTGGGCCAATTTCCACAATCGTATCGCCAGCAGATACGTTAGCTACCTCTACCATTCTATCGCAAACAGTTTCGTCTAATAAAAAATGCTGCCCCTTACTTTTTTGAGGGGCACTACCAAGCTGATTAAGAATATCTTTTACTTCTTCAGATTTCATATAAAAATCCCAATTTTATGTAAACCACCCCTTCCGCCAGCTGGCGGATCCCCTCCTTCATGCAAAAGGAGGGGGGAGAACATTACTTGCGTGCAAACGAATAGAATATACTAAACAATGCTCCAAGAGCAAACATTAAGAACCATGGATCACCTTGATATGTTGTAAGGATTGCTAAAACTCCCAAAATCGCAAGAATTTTCCCTAACACCAAAATCATCTCGAAATAAATAATATAGTTCATTACGCCACTTCTTTTTGCTTGCGTGTAGATAAGTGCCGTTAATGGCACCGACACCATAGTTTTAGATATTCGAGAAAAAATGTCAACAAGAAATACCCCAAACCCATTTGTTACGATAGCTCTTCCAAACCAAACAGGAATGCGGAAAAGAGACCCCGAACGTAAAACACCAAGTTCATTTTTTTTGTCGGTAAGCTTTCCTATAAACAAAATAGCAATAGATGTTACCAACGTGCTCAGTGCAATAATTCCACCAACCGATAATACATTATTTTTAAGAACAATATAAATAAAAATCGGCCACATGGTCATTACAATCAACTCTTCTCCATAGCCAATAAAAGACAAAAAACTTCTCCATTCTTTAAAGTTGAATATCCGTTTTAACGCATCGGTATAAGAAAAATGAGACGGGCGAAATTCTTCTTTTGTAATCAGCAAGGGAAGATTCGACAGTAAAATTAAAATAGAAGCAACAATAAACAGCATGGTAAAGCCTCCTATCGAAGATATTAACCCACCAAGCAACGGGCCGATCACAAACACCGTCGAAACAATCGCTATCATGTTCCCTATCTCTCTGCCTCGTTCTTCTTTTAAACTATATTTTGCAAAATCTCCATGATACCCAGGCCAGTAAAATGTTTTCTGAAGGGTAAGAAGTATCGATGCTAAAACAATAAACCACGGCTGCCAAGCAATTAATGCGAGCGCTAAAAAATAAAACACATAAAACACGGTTCCAACTAGAATACTTTTTTCACATCCGTGCCATTTTGCAAATTTTGCACCAAGCGGAAGCGTAAAAAAATACAGCACATATACCCCAAG